>SKMT01000675.1 GCA_007120915.1 Myxococcales bacterium
CGCGAGCTTTTCAGCGTGTCGCGTTTAGTTTCCGCGGTCAGCGTTTCGCTTCTGCGATCAGCGTTCAGCTTTCGCGTCCCGTGCCTCCGCGCTCCGCGCCTCAGTGCTCCAGCGCTTCGCGTCCCGTGCCTCCGCGCTCCGCGACTCAGCGTCCCAGCGCTTCGCGTTCCGCGCCTCCGTGTTTTCTGCGTCTTGTGTGGCGTCGTCGAAGAAGAGCCGCACCCAGGTCAAAACCGGACGTTGATTCCGGCGCCGATCTGGTAGAGCCCGGCGGTTGTGCGGTCGAGGATGAACAACCCGGTGCCATGCCCGAAGTAGAAAGGCGACAGTGTCGCCTCGGCCTGGAAGCCGACGGGCACCGCCCAGTCGTCGACGACATATTCGACCCCGCCGGCGAATCCGATGGTTCCGCCCAGGGGGTTCATGAAGGGCTCGTCGTCGGCGACGCCGAAAAACAGATGGGACTGGATACCGCCGTAATACCAGCGCTCGTCGTCGGTGGCGGTGAGAAGGCGGGGAGCGATGGTGACCAGATCCAGCGCGAACATGTAGTCGGTTTGCACCCCGGCGGTCAGCCAGTCGTCGATGTAGTATCGACCGCTGATGCCGAGGTTGAAGGTGTTGAGGGTGGCTCCGGCGTGGATGCCGGCGTCGCCGTGGTCGGCGATTCCGTACATCGCCTGGATGCCGAGCCGAGAGGTGCCGAGGCGGGATTCGCTCCAGGTGAAGTAGGGTTCGTAGCTGTCGAGCCCGCCGGGTACGTCCAGCGATGCGGAGACGGCCGTTTCGTTGGCGTCGAGCTGCTGTGGGGTCTGCATGGTGGTGAAGGCGCAGCCGGACAACTGCCAGACCACCAGCAGCAGAACGGTCGCAAGCAAGCACAACCGATTGGAAGCCGAAGCTGGAGTGTTCATCTCACAACTCCAGATCGTCGGGTACTTCGGCGACGATGAGAGCCACGCACATCTCGTCGGTCGACTCGTCGCCCCAGGTGACGTCGCGGGGAGGCTGGCCGTCGGGCTGGTTGTGCTCGGAGTTGTCGTACTCGCAGGTCAGCTCGATGCGGAAAGGCCGGGCCAGTTGCATCGGCTCTTCGTACAGGTACAGCCCCTGCCAGTGAAAATCCCAGTCCGGGATGTCGATCAGGCAGATGTCACCGTCGCCGGTGGTGGCGTCGACACGTACGTTGGTGCCCAACAGATGCATGTGAGGTGCGATGCCGTGGACGGTGACGGACTGTGGAATCAGCGGTGTTTCGGCGGTGACGGTGGCGTCCGGGTCGCCGGCGTCGATGAGCATGTCCATCTCGGCGAGGCGCATGATGATCAGCTCGGTGGGGTCGGGGTGTTGCTGTTCGTCGACGAAGAAAAAGTCGACCTCCGTGCGGTCGCTGCCCTCGCCGTTGTGATGGGTGGTGTAGTGCATCTGGACGACGATGCGGGAGTCTTCGGGGACGCGAAGTCCGTGGCCCTCTTCGAGAAGGGGGCGTTGGGCGCCGGGGACCCATCCGCCGATCATCCGGGATCCGGAGTAGCGGGGGCTTCCGAAGCATTCGTAGCCGGGCCGGTCGTCCTCGGCTTTCAAGGCAGCGATTTCGTCGTCGGCTTCCGGCGGGGCGGTGTAGGCGATCATGTGGTGGACAAGCTGTGGGTTGCCGGGGCGAGTATCCACGGAGTTGACGAAGCGGTCGCCGTCGAGGTCGGGGTCGACCACGAAGCAGCGGTAGTCGTCGTCGAAGCCCTCCGGGGGTTCAGGGGTGTAGTCGACGCCGGTGTCGACGGTCAGGTCGGGCTGTGCATCGTCGATGTCTTCGCTGTGATCGGGCAACTGTTCGTCCGATTGTTCACCTGCCACAGCGCCCTGGTCGAGCCAGCGGCCGAACAGCTCGATTTCGGTGGGATGCATGCGGCGCTCGCCCCGGAAATCCCCGCAGTCTTCGGCGGGCGGCCAGGGGGGCATGGTGCCAGCCTGCATGGTGGCGTGAGACAGCGAAGCGTGCTGTTGCACCTCTTCGAAGCTCTCCAGCGCAAAGGGAGCGATGGCGTCTTCGGTGTGACAGCCGGTGCAATGGTCGTGCACCAGCGGGGCGATGTGTTCGTGGTAGGTCGGTTCGTCGGGGATATCGACGGCCCCGGCGTTGTCATCGGGCGGGGAATCATCCTCCGGTTCGCCGCTGCAGCCAGCCAGAAGGACCAGCGCCGCAAGGGGGGCGACAAGTGCGAAAACCAGCAAACGGTTCGGTTGCCATGAGCGAAAGGATATCATCGCTTCGATAGTGCCCCGCCCGCTTTGCGCAATCAAGTCGGGACGATCATCAAGGAGTTTCATCCCCTCATCTCCAGTATCTCCATATCCCCTGTTGCTTACACATTGGCGCTCCTCAGACTTGCAACCGACAGCTATCTCCTTCCGATTATCGCCGAAATCTGGTAGCGAGATAGGGTAGACGGTCGGGTAGATGAGTTCGAATTAGGACGCGGAGTATCGACACGATGCGAACGGGGAAAGCAAGGCAACTGATATGCATTCTGGCCGCCTGTGCGGCGGTGATCGCGTTTCCATTGGTCGCTTCCGCCCAGGAGGACGATCCGCTTCGGCTGGTTCATGTCGATATCAGCGACGGGGAGGCGTTGGACGCCTACGACCGCATCCACGACATGCTCGATGAGAGCCCCCATATCGATCCGGTCGACGAGGCAGAGTTCGTCGAGCATGCCCGCGAGTTGGGGCTTGATGACGATGCGTTACACCGAGACAAGCGCGACGACCACGAAGACGACATCGCCGCGTTGATGTGGCACGAAGAGGTCGAAGCGCTGCTTCTTCACGACATCGATGATACTGGCGAAGAGCTTCGGCTCGGCGTGATCGGCCCTCTGGGCTGGC
>SKMT01000360.1 GCA_007120915.1 Myxococcales bacterium
AGCGACGATGTGGTAGTCGTTGCGTTTGAGCGTGGTGGCGACGTCGTCTTCCAGGATCTCGACCTGTTCGCGTTCAATCTGGGCCCAGGACCCGTCGGTGCCGATCACGCCGATGGGGGCGAGCCCGTGGCGCACGCAGGTGTCGAATTCGGCGAGACTGAACGCCGAGGAACCGTCACCCCAGATCAGCCAGACTTCGCTGTCGGGGCGTGCCATGGCGGCTCCGGTGGCAAACCCGCCGCCGACGCCCAGGGTGCCGAACACCCCCGGGTCGAGCCAGGACAGCGGGCCGCGGGGCCGGAGAATGTAGGCGCCGGTGGCCACGAAGTCGCCGCCGTCGACGACGAGCACGCTGTCGTCGGCCATCTTCTCTTCGATGCGCTCGAACAAACGGATCGGATTGACCGCTTCGACATCCTGCTGGCCCGTTTCGGCGATGTTGGCGTCGCGCTTTTCTTCGCGCTCGCTGAGCTTGTCGAACCAACGGGGGCGCTTGGGGGCGGGGGGCAGTCGGTAGGACAGCTCGCGCAGAAATTCGCCGGGGTGAAGAAGAAGGGGGACATCGGGGCTGCGGTTGAGCATCAGATCGTCTTCGCTGAGGTTGGCGGCGACGACCTGGGTGTCGCTGCCGAAACATTGGCCGTATTTGAGCCGGAAGTCGAAGGGGAAGCCGGCGATAATCGCCAGGTCCGCGCCTCGCAGTGCTTTGGAGCGGCGGTGGCGAAACTGCAGGTCACTGTAACGGCCGAGAAGCCCGCGTGCTCCTCCGGCCAGGAAGGTGGGTACACCGATTTTTTCGACGGCCTGGGCGAGACTCTTCGCTTCGCCGGGGGTGTAGTTGACCAGCGCCTGGGAGCCGATGACCAGGGCAGGGCGCTTGGCATCGTTGAGCCGGTCGGCGACGTCCTCGATGACACCGGTCCACTCGTCGACGCCGGGGGCGTCGGTGGAGGGGCCGTTGTAGCGCAATGGATTCGCCGGGAGTCGGAACTGCTTGGTCAGATGGGCTTTCAGGTACAACTTGAGGGCCCGGGCGCCGAGCCCGTCGGCATCTTCGACGCCGCTTTCGGTCATGAACCAGTCGTAGACCAGCTCTTCGGGGTACAAAAGATCCACTGGCACCTCGAGAAACACGGGCCCCGGGGTGCCGGAGGTGGCGACTTCGAGGGCGTGGCGTACCGCCGGCTGCAGCTCCTTGTAGCGCGACAGCGAGGCGGACCACTTTGTCATCGACTTCATCAGGCTCATCTGGTCGATGTCCTGCAGTGCGCCGCGGCCTTCGAGCACGGTGGGGGCGGCCCCGCCGAAGAGCACAACCGGAGATTGAGCGAGTTGAGCGTTCTTGATGGCCGTGGTGGTGTTGGTGACGCCCGGGCCGGCGGTCACGGCGGCGATGCCCGGTTTTCCGGTCAGCCGTGCGGTGGCGTCGGCGGCGAACACGGCGCTGACTTCATCGCGCACATCGACGATGTGGATGCCGCGCGACTTCGCACCGGTCAGGATCGGTGAGATGTGCCCGCCGCAGAGTGTGTACATCTGTTCGATTCCGTGCTCGGCGAGTACTTCGGCGATCAGATCTCCTCCGTGTGGCTGGGTCATCATACATCCTTTCTTGTGGTGGATTCGTTCAGTGAATTAGACGAAGGTCATCAGTTGTAGTCGAGCAGATCGCCGAAGTGTTCGGCGTATTTCCACTGGAACCGCCCGCGCAACAGAAAGAAGGCGCGGTTGTACGACTGCACCGCGTCGATCAGCCCCCGGATGTCGTAGCGGTCGAACTGGCGGCGCAGCCCGGCGCGTTCGCTGAGAATGAAAGCGCCGTCGCCGTGGGTCAGCCCGATCTCGTCGCGAAACGCCAGAAACGGGTCGTAGGCGTAGGTTACGCCGTGGTCGGCGGCCCAGTCGCGGGTGGGGCCGGTCTCCCAGCTTCCGGCAGCTTCCCAGATGATGGGCCGGGAGAACTGGTCGCCCAAATTCTGAGCGAACATCTCCAGGGCCTGACGGGATGATTCCCCGGGGGCGAAGGCGACCGGGGTCTTGATCAGAACAGCCCGCGCGGCGAGGCCATGGGCATCGTCGAGGGTCTTCTCCCAGCCGTCGACAAGCTGTGAGGGGGGCTCGTCGGCGCCGGAAGATGCCGCCTGCACCAATCCCTCGGATACCCGTGGGTCGGCGTGAAGCACGAAGGCAAACCCCTTCGGGGATTCGACGCGCCACTTGTTGAGGGTCTCTTTTTTGGGAGGATTGTCGAACCGCCGCAGGTCCAACTCGATGGCGTTGCACAGTTCAAAATACTGCTGCCAGTGGCGCGGGATTTCGTCGCAGCCAAAGTAAATTTTGGTCATGGTAGTGTGCCTGTGTTGCATGATGCCGGTGGCACAACAGCAGGCTGAAGCGCGGATGGGGCAGCGGACAACAGGAGGTCATTCAAACAGAAGTACGTCCTCTTCTCCGTGGCGGGCGACGAGCTCGTCGATACGATCGAGCATGTCGCCGCGCTGGTCCCACAACACGCTGAGCCGGCGTTGCTCACCGGCGCGTTGTTCGGGAAACAGCACCTCGAAGGTGATGTCCCGATCGAGAGCGCGAACAGTGGCGACCGTACTGCGACTGAAACGAGTCGTCCACTCGAATCGTTCTCTCACCCGCCGGGAGGCGCGAGGTTGAAACGCCTCACCGTTGTGCCGAGAGACGATGCCGCCGTCGTAGAAGTGATTGTTGCGCCCGTAGTCGGCGGTGCGCGTGGCGAAGCGCTCCCAGTTGTTGGTCAGATAATCGAACATCAGGAGGCTGGACACAGAGCGGGCCAGTGAGGTGGTGGCGATATCGTCGGTGACGGCGGTGAGTTCATCGAAGAAGCGCCCATCATCAAGGCCCTGAATCGGCTCCAGGGCCTCCGCGGCGCTCTGATCGATAAGATCGGTGGGACCACCGGCGGTGAGCCAGTCGCGCCACAGCGGACGGTATTCGATGGGAAACGGCACCGGCGTTGCCTCGGGGAGCTGTTCGAGGCTTCCGCGCACGGCGTCTGCGGTCTGCCCATCATCCAGTTCGATGGATTCGAAGTCGGCGGCGGCGAGCAGCTCATCGAGCCCGTCGGTGTCACCGTCGAGCTGTTCGAGGGTGTCGCGGGTGACGATGGACGGTTCGGTTTCGAGTACGCCGAAGTGGCAGGCGACCAGTTCGCAGAATCGCCAGGCCGCCACTTCGGCTCGCCATGCATTGCCGGTGCCATCGGTCTGGGGTTTGAACAGAAGGGGGGCGCCGCCGTCGTCGGGCTGAAGGATGACGCCACGGTGATCGGCGACATCGTAGATACCACCGGCTGTGTAGCCGGCAGGGTCGGCGATCTCGGTGTACTGGTAGCTGAACAACGCTTCGTCGTCTTCGACAGCGGAGCGATGTGCGTCGAGAAATTCATCTTGCTGTTCTGGATGCTCGGTTATCCCGGCGATCGCTGCTCGTCGAGCCGTGGAGAACTCCCCGGCGTCGTGGGCAGTGTGGGCCAGGGTCACCAGAAAGTCGTGGTCGACACGGCCCTTGTGGAACTGGCCGACCATCACATCGAGTGCCCGCGAGGTCTGACCTTCGTCGAGGTAGCGGTCGATCCATTTGTCGTCCTCAATCCCCGAAATGTCGGGGATCGAAGCGGTGACGATGGCGCTGGCCTCGCCGATGGCTTCGGTAAGCTCTTGCTCAACATCCGGTTGTTCGACTGGCTCGGGCTGCTCGACGGGCTCTTCGTCGAAGGGAGTCCAGCCGACAGTGTCTTCCAGAAGTTCCTGGCCAGGAGCAGAGAACATCAGCGCACCAGTCGTGCCAACCACGACCAGCGCCACAACCAGCCCCGCTACCACGGGGGTGCTGCGCCCGGACTTTTCGGGGCGGGTCGCCGGTGCTGGTTCCGGGGGCTGATCGACGTCTGGCTCGTCGTCCGGCGGAGAGGGCTCCGAGTCTGGTGGTTGAGGCTGCTGCGGGGCCGGTGCCGATTGCTCGGGGGGAGCAGGTTCGCCCGGTTCGTCGAGTGCAGGCTGTTGGGGCTGTGCGCCGGGATCATCAGCGAGTTGCGGTTCTGTCGATGCCTCGTCTTCGTCAGATTGCTCCGGCTGTTCGCCGAGCTCCGACGGTGGCTTCGGTTCGGGGTCGGGCTCGGATTGTTTCTTCAGTTGTTCGTCGGGCTCCGGCGGTAGTTCGGGTTCGGAGTCTTCCTCCAGTTGTTCGTCGGGCTCCGGCGGTGGTTCGGGTTCGGGTTGTTGGTCGGGCTCGAGCTGTTTCTCGGGCTCCGGCGGTGGTTCCGCGTCGGCTTTTTTGGCTGGGACGGATTCGGGTTCGTCCGGAGATTCCGGGCGGGCTTTGGAGCCGAGTTTCGAGAGTACTTCATGGGCTTCGGCGGCCATCTTGCGGCGAAGATCACCGAACACGGGGTGTTCGGAGATAGGCATCCAGTCGCCACCGGCTTCTGCGATCTTTTCGGCGCCGAGCAGCACACCGGCCTTGATCAGCTTGATGAGCCCTTGCTTGTCGACCGGTTCGTAGACCACGCCCTCGATTTTGAGGCGAAAGTCGCCGTGGCCCAGCACTTCCTGGATCTCGGCGGTGGGCAGACGGATATAGCCGCTGCCACGGTGTTCGCTGGCCGCCCCGATTTCGGCGGCCTCATCACCGCGACGCTTCTTCTTGAGCCGGGCAAGCATGGATGTGGAGGTACGCTTGCCGGTGTCACGCGACACCTCGCCAATTTCAGCCCCGCTGCCCTCGGGGGTAGCATCCTCGGACTCGATGGTATCAAACAGCCCGGAGTGGTCCGTGCTGGAGTCCTCGGTGGGACCATCCGGTGGTTTGGCAGTGTTGTCCGCTTTGTCGGAATCGGTGGTCGACGGGGGAGCGGGCAGCTTCTTTTCGATCGACTCGCCGGCCGAAGAGCTTGACCTGTCGACGATGTCGGCGAGTTCGCCCTCGCTGATCTCGACTTCGCCGGCCAGCTCAGCCCCGTCCATCTCCATGTCCCGCGTGCTCGGAGGCCCGCTGCTTCTGGACTTTAGCTTTTCGCGCAGCTTGTCGGTGTTCGGCCCCCGCCTCTCTCTGACTTTCTTGAACAGACTCGAAAGCGAGGAGTTATCATCGGAGTCATCTGTATTCTCTTCGTCTTGGAGGCGACTCTTTTTCTTGAGTTTGTCCAGTGAAGAGGCGCGAGTCGTCTTCTCGTGGCTGCTTCTGGAGAAAGGCTTAGGTTTCGGTTTGGATGGCGACGATTTGCTGTGGCCAAGCGGTTTCTCGACGGTCTTCGTTTCGATACGACCCAGCACACCGTCGGCGGGGTTGTCGTCGCTTCTATCGTCTCTGTTGCCCTTTGCTTCGTCTCCCCTGGTCTGTGCGACCATTTCTTTGGAGACCTGTTCATTCTCGGAGGTGTCACGCAACGATGAGGCAGCGGACTCGTGTTCGCCGTTGTCGATATCGTCGTCTTCGCCTTCGCTGTCGGCAGCGACCTCGCGCAGCGTCTCCTCATCGATGGATGCGGTCTTGTCGCGCTCGCGGGATTGGGCAAAGGGATTGGTGTTGTCACGGCCGACCCCGGGAAGCCCGGCGATCGTCTGCTTGGGGCTGGAGCTGCTGCCATCATCAGGGGACAGCTCATCGGCCATCTTCTCCAGTTGGTCGACGGCCTCTTGTTCGTCCTCTGAGAGAGAAGCGGTATCGTCATTGAGTTGATCGCCGCTGGAGCTGTCCTGGGGGACGACGCCGAATCCGGGGGCCGAAGCAGATTGTTTGGCGTCGGAACCATCGGCACTGTGGCCCTGGCTTTTCTGCTCGCCAGCAGCGACGACCTTGCCATCTTCGACGGGGATCTCCTCGTAGCACCTGGGGCAGGGTACGTTCCCGGAGGGCAGTCGGTTTTTCCTGGGGGTGAGCCGAAAACGGCGTCCACAACCCGGGCACTGAATCACAACGGCGTCGGGAGTCTCTTCTCCCATGGAGGTACTCTCATTCGTGGGTGAAGTTGCGTTCTCCTTTCCGGACCGTTGGCAAAGCTTCTGTCGTCGATGACAGCGAACATGTGCCAACCGGGGCACTCCCGCCAGGGAGTGGGCGTGCGGTACTGAACTCAGAAAGGAGAACTCGACTCGAGGCCCACTTTACACCAAGGCACAGGTGCGCTCAATAAAATCGTGGCGTAGTGTCGAAGATCGCAGTGGGGTTGACGAGACGGTTACAGCCGTCCCCAGCGACGCCGCAGCGTCCATTCGACACCGAGCAGGGCGAGGATCAGAACGAAGAGCACCAGGCTGTCCCACAGTTGGACGACGTCGCGGCGGTGGACCTCGACGTGGCGTGGCTCGTTAAAGTGGAGCTGACCGGGGCTGAATTCGGGCAACACGGTGTGATATCCGCCGGTGACCTCGGAGATCTGTGCCAGCAGCTCGTTGCGCGGCTCGATGTCACGGTACTGCGACACGTCGGGGGCGACGAGCACCAGGTTTTCATCGGTCAGCGTACCGGCGTCGGAGGGGACTTCTACGTGCAACTGATAGATGCCCGGTTCGGTAAACCGGCCGTCGTACTCCCATTCGCCGTTGTGGTCGGTACTAAAGGAGGTGGTCTCGTAGTGGCCGGCCGCCTCGTCGGTGCCATCGCCGATGTCGTGCAGCGGAGACTTGTCGATGGTCAACGTGCCTTCGGCGTCGGTGGCCGGGCTGTAGTCCGGTTCGTACACCCGCACCGTCGCGTCCAGGGGGGAGTCCGGCGGGATCATGTCCCGGTTGGTGTCGACACGCACCAGCTTCAGCTCTGGGTCCTGAATCAGCCAGCGGATCGCGCTGTTCCAGAAGCTCTGATAGTCGCGGGGCGTGCCGCCTTCTCCCACATGCTCGAAGCCCCAGCGCCAGGTGGAGTCGCTGGTCACGGCCATCACACGGCCCTCATCGCGTTCGGCGACGGTGATCACGGGCATCGGTTCGCCGCCGTGGGTCTGGTGGGGATGTTCGGCGAGCACGGTGGCGTCGTCGGTGGCCCCTTCGACGATGTTGGAGCCACGAAGCGGTGGCAGATCGGCCCAGCGCTGCTCATTGTCCTCCGGGTCAAACGCAAGCTGGGTGATCGGATGGCGGTGGCCCGCCTCCGTGACTTCGGGGTTGAAGTGCTCGGAGTCCATCACATCGGAGCGTGCCGTGGAGGTGGGCAGTTCGACGGGCAACAACGACTCGATCGGTGTCTGGGCATAGCCGCCGCTGGCAAAGGAGAGATCGCCGCCGAGCATGGCGAACCCGCCGCCGTCGCGCACGAAATGGGAGATGTTGTCCAGGTATCGGCGCATGTTGTAGGGGCCGAAGTTGAAATTCTGGAATAGCACCAGATCGAAGCTGCCGAGCTCATCCTGGAACAGCTCGTCCGTGGGGAAGGGGATCAGGCTCATCTCATCCTGGGGCACCAGTTGCGGATTTTCGTCGGTGCGCAGAATAAAGAAGCTGATCAGCTCTACGTTGGGGTTTTGCTTCAGAAGCCGGCGCATAAACCGCTGGTCCCAGCTTGGCCGGCCCACCACCTGGAGAACCCGGATACGGTCGCGGATCACGCGTAGCACGAAATGATGCTCGTTGTTTTCGTAGAGCGCCTCGTTCTCATACTCCGGGACATCGACGGTGTAGACCTCCTTGCCGATCTCCTCGGGGACAAATTCGAAGGTCACCTCGTAGGTCGACTCCTCGGGATGGATCTGCACATTCTGAGTCTGCAGCTCTTCGCCGTCGCGGCGAAGCCGCACCGGCACGGTCTTGGTGTCCATGCCGACGGCCTGTATCTCGACGTCGACGGTCATCTTGTTGTGCACGAAGGCAAAATCGTCGTGGAGCACCCGTGAGATCGCCAGATCGCGCATCGAAGTGTCGCCATCGGCCGCCAGGGTGTGCACGGGAGCGTCGAGCGATTCCAGGAAGCGGCGGGACTGTTCATCCAGCTTGTCTTCTTCGCCGCGGGCGGTGCGCTGGCCGATGGCGCCGGTATCGATTCCGTCGGTGATCACCACCACACCGGCCAGATCCTTGTCAGCGTAGTGTTGCTCAACCTCGTGGAGAGCCCCCGTCAGATCGGCGGATTCGGCCATGGGATCCATCGCGGCGATGGACTCCCGGGTGGTGGTATCCAGCTCGTCGCCGTAGGTGAAATAGTCGAAGAAGTGCTCGCCCTCGCTGGCTTGCTCCAGAGGCCCGAACTCCTCGAGGGCCTCGACGCCGCGTTCGAAGCGGGTGCGGTCATCCTCCGTCTTCAGCGCCATGGTCTGGCTGGTGTCGACGACGACGGCGACGTGGTTTTCGACCTTGGAGGTCTGGCGCATATCCAGCGCCGGCTCCAGCAACAAAAAGACCGCCAGCGAAAACACCAGCCCACGAAGCGCGATGAGCACCCAGCGCCGAACCCGCTTCAGATCGCGCAGATCGTAGTAGCTGAACGCCAGCACCCCGATGCCCAGCACAATCAACAAGGCGATCCATCGGGGGCTGAACTCCCCCAGCCACAGCAGGTCGCTGGTGTTGTAGTCGCCGAAACTGAACATGAAGGCTCCCGAGACAGTTCTGGTCAGTCGTCCACTCGCCAGCGGCGCCGCCGGAGAATAAACGGGATGTGTACCTGGTCTGCTTTGTAGTTCACCGTCAGCGCATACATCATGATGTTGATGGCCAGCCGAAAGGCCATCTCCCGTTGCCGGTCGCCACCGGGGCTGACGTCGTACTCCCAGTTGCCCAGCGTGTCGCGCGACAGCGCGCCGAGTAGATCGTTGGCGTTAACCACAACAGCGAGACGATCGCCGTCCTCGATGGCCTCGAAATTACCGGCGACGTCGACGCGACCGACGGGGCGGTCAATCAAATAGAAGGTCTCGTGAAGCGTATGGTCCCGGGGAATCGTCTTCAGGGAGCGGTCGGGGAAGATGCGATCCATCTCCCGTTGTACCGACTCCAAAAAGGGTCCGTTGGTCAGCCCCTCGGCGGAGTCGACGAACATGAACCCGCCGGACAGCAGGTAGGTGCGAAGATCGGCGATGGCATCGTCGTCGAGCGGATCGAAGGCGCCGTCGCCGTTCATGAACACAAAAGGATATTCGAACAGTTCGCTGCGGCGCGGGGCCACCGACGGAATCTCGGTGTCGACTTCAATGCTGGTGCGCTTGTCGACTTCCTGCAGAAAGCGGCGCAGTGCACCGGGACGGGGGTTGTCGTTGCCCCCGGGAAGCTGCAGCCGCGCGATGGTCACGCGGTGCTGACGGTCCAGTGCCCATCCTGCTGCCGGCAGGGAGGCGAGGGCACACCCCGAAAGTAATGCTTTAAGAAAAGTTCGACGGTTCATAGAAGGATCGCGCAGGTGAACAAGGTCAACACACCAGCGGTTGCGCCACGTCTAACACGGTCGATGAGATTGTGCATTCCATAACGGTTGTTGGTTGGTAGTTATTGGTTATTGGTCTGGGACACGACACGTGGAGAGCAATCGGTGCCGGTAAACTCCCCCCAGATCCAATGGTGAGGGGAATCCCGGGTCGAGAGGTGCTTGAACTGGGAGGGCTGGCATCGGTATGTTGGCGCTGTATACAGTTGCGCTGAAATATTTTCCGGTGGCGTGGACGTTGACGAGACGCCCGCCCGGCGGGAGATTTAACAAAGCTGACGTTGATTACGGCGTTGGACATCAGAAAGGAGAGATGACGATGAATCACGGTCAGAATTCAGGTGGCAATCCGCAGGGAGATCCCTGGGGCGGGCAGCAGGGCTCGGATCCGCACAATGACTGGCATCAGCAGCCGCATCGCCAGCCTCGCCAGCGCCAGGGGCGCGGCGGCAAGCGCGGCGCCGGCAACCTCAGCTCGGCGCTCGGTCCCGGCGATACAGCGGCAGCCGATGCAATCCCCGAAGAGCGGATGTCCTTCATTCGCCGCACCTACGCCTGGCTGACGGGCGCGGTGTTTCTTTGCGTGGCGATGATGGGCGCGTTCTTCGTGTCGCCCTTTTTCCAGCCCGTGATGGAGTTCATGGTCAGCACCAACTGGCTGATCGTGCTGGGATTGTTCATCGGGTTTAGCTGGCTGGGCGACTGGATGGCCCACAGCGTGGAGTCGAAGGGCATCCAGTTTATCGGTATGCTCGTCGGCGTTGGAGCCTACGCGATCATCTTCAGCTACCTGTTTCTGGTCAGCGGCGCGCTGACGCCGGAGTACGGTGTCGACAGCAGCGTGCTGGTACACGCCGGATTGCTCACCCTGGTGGTATTCGGCGCGCTCACAGCGGTAGTCTTCGTGACCAAGAAGGACTTCTCGATCCTTCGCACCGGGCTGATCGTATTGTCCGTGCTGGCCTTCGGCGCGATTGCCGCCGGTGTGCTGTTCGGGTTTACGCTGGGGCTGGGCTTCGCGGTGGCGATGGTCGGGCTTTGCGCCGGGCTGATCGTCTATCAGACCTCGAACATCCTGCACCACTACCCGGCGGACCGGCACATGGGCGCGGCGCTGGCGCTGTTCAGCTCGGTGGGCATGCTGTTCTGGTACCTGTTCATGATTCTGGGCTTCGACGGTTGATGTGAAGCGTGGAGGTTGCGATTGAGACCCCGGTCCGAGAGGGCCGGGGTTTTTGTCTTCTGGCTTGCGAGGTGCCCCTCCGCCTCACATTCGTTCGGCACCTCCCCACTCGTGCCTCGTGGGGAGGAAAGCCGTGCAGCCCTCCACCGTTTCGGGTTCGCGTCATAAACCACCCACGCTACATAACCTGCACGGCTTCCCTCCCCAGATTCGCTGGGGAGGTGCCGGAGCGAAGCGTAGGCGGAGGGGCCCGTCGCAGACCAGAAGCTTCTAATTGCTGCACGGCTTCCCTCCCCAGATTCGCTGGGGAGGTGCCGGAGCGAAGCGTAGGCGGAG
>SKMT01000201.1 GCA_007120915.1 Myxococcales bacterium
CATCACCGTAGCAAAATGGTAGGGATTGTCAAGACCAATGGACCGGAGTAGCAACGAATGTCGAATGTCGAATGACGAAGGAAGCCAGAAATCGGAAATCGGAAGTCGGAAGTCGGAAATCGGAAATCTGGGTCCCCCATCGAACTTCGCCTCCGGCTCAGGCCACCTCCCCCGGCGCTTCGCTTCGGGGGAGGATGTTTAGTCCCCGGTGTTATCTATCAGATTTGTCGATCGCAGAGCCTGTCCCAGGTTCTGGATCCCTTCGAATTTCAGCTCGGCGAGTGCCCGCTCGTTCCCTTCGAGATACGCCTCCACCCCGGAGGCGTTGCTTCGGGGGGCGAGCGCGCGCTCGAAGCCGAGTTTCTGCGTCTCTACGAGCCGGGCGACGGCTTGAGAGACCGCTCGCACCTCTCCGGTCAATCCCATCTCTCCGAAAAACACGGCATCTTCCGGCAGCGCCCGGTTGCGCCAGCTCGACGCTATCGCAAGGGCGATGCCCAGATCGGCGGCGGGCTCCGAGACTTTCACGCCGCCGGCGACGTTGACGAATACGTCGTGGCCGGTGACCTCCATGCCGGCGCGCTTCTCCAGGATGTTCAGCAACAGCATCACCCGGTTCTGATCCACCCCCACTGTGGTGACCTTCGGTGGGCCGTAGTTCGTGGCGCTGACCAGCGCCTGGATCTCCACCAACAAGGGGCGAGTCCCCTCCACGATGGGGACCACCACGCTTCCTGGAGCGCCGGCGGGCCGTTCGGCCAGAAACATCGCCGACGGATTGTCGACCCCGTGTAGCCCGTCGCCACGCATCTCGAACACCCCGATCTCGTTGGTCGATCCGTAGCGGTTCTTTACGGCCCGCAGAATCCGGTAGTTCATCCCCGACTGTCCCTCGAAATACAGCACGGTGTCGACCATGTGCTCCAGTACTTTCGGGCCCGCAATCGACCCCTTCTTGGTGACATGACCGATCAGGATCGTGGGCATCCCCAGCCCCTTGGCCAGTTGGGTTACCGAGCCGGTGACCTCACGGAGCTGGGCGACACTTCCCGGCGACGAGCTCAACTCTTCGGTCGCCAGCGTCTGGATCGAATCGAGAATCAGAAAGTCCGGCGAATGCTCGGCGATCAGCTTCTCGACGCGCTCCAGACGAGTCTCCCCGACGACGAGCACGTCATCGACATCCTCGGCGAGCCGGCCTCCCCGCATCTTCAACTGACTGAGCGACTCCTCGCCCGACACATACAGCACCGTCATCTCGCGTGCGGCGAGCATCCCGGCGACCTGCAGGCTCAATGTCGACTTGCCGATCCCCGGATCGCCGCCGAGCAGCACCACTCCGCCACCGACGAAACCGCCGCCGAGCACCCGGTCCAGCTCTTCGTTTTCGCTCTTGAGTCGGCGCTGAGACTGGTGTTCGACCTCCGCCATCTTCACCGGTTTGCCGCCACCCTCGGCGCCATAGCCCTTCCTGGAGTCGTCGGTGGTCGACGTAGCACTCTTCTTCTTGCCAGAGCTGCTCGGCTTGTTGCGGATCTCTTCGACCAGGCTGTTCCACTCCCCACAGGCGCTGCACTTGCCCAACCACTTGGCGGTCTCATAGCCGCACTGCTGGCAGACGTAGATCGTTTTTGGTTTGGCCATGGTGTTTCAGTGCCCCTGTGCACATGGAAATGACGCGCATCTCAATCTTTCGCCCCCGCCCCCCGATGGCATGGAGGCACCCCACAAATCTTAATTGTTCTCAATAGACGGAGGCCCGCGCCATCTGAATGCACCGCTGCAACCCCTACTCCACAAACTCAAACTCCACGCGCCGGTTCATCTCCCGGTTGCGGTTCGACGTGTTCGGCACAATCGGCTGGGTCGACCCGAGCCCCTCCGAATCGAGCCGGGTGGGGTCGACGCCGCGCTCGACCAGCGCCTGCTTGACCGCCTCGGCGCGTGCGACAGACAGCTCCATCAGCTCCTCATCGTCGCCGTCGTCGTCGACGTGGGCTTCGATGCGCAGTGTGGGAAGCTCGCCGTCTTGAAGAAGTCTGGCGGCGATGTGGTCGATCAGCTCGAGGTCCTCGTCGGTCAACGCTTCACTGCGCTCATCCTCGAAGCCGATGCTGCCCTCGAGGTCGATGCCGTCTTCGTCGATCTCGACGAGCCATTCGTCGACAGCTCGAAGCGCAAATTCAAAGTCGATATCCTCATCTTCCTCAACGTCAAAGCGCCCGCCGGCGGGAAGCAGCTCATCGTGGATGGCGGCGACGGTGCCCTGATAGGCTTCGATCTCCTGGTCAAACCGCCCCTCGTCGTCGACGTCCAGCGCGAAGACCTCGCCGTCGTCGCGAATTGCGACCACTTCGGCGCCCTCTACGGGCTCGCCGTCATCATCGACGACCCGACCGGTGACGATGGCGTCCCGAAGGATCGGCTCCAGTGCAATCTGCATCTCTTCGGTTCCCTCCTCGACCGTCCAGTCGAGCTTCTTCTCGACATAATCGGGGTGTTCGATCACCAGGCTCAGTTTGGTGCCCGGCTCAAACTCATAGGAGCGGAATGTGCCCGTCTCCAGCGCCGAAAGCTGCGGGTTGACGTCGAGGACTCGACCGTTCTGCTCGTCCTCCTGAAGTTCTTCGTCTTCCTGAAGTTCTTCGTCCTCCTGAAGTTCTTCGTCTTCTTGTTGCTCTTCTTCGTCGAACTCCATGTCTTCGTGGAACGCATAGGCGATGCGCGCCCCCTCGATCGGTTCGTCGCTCTCCTCGTCGACGATCAGTCCTTCGAGCACCCCGATGGGGTCAGGTTCCTCCGTCTCCGGTTCGCTGGGTGTCATGAAGTCGGGGCGTTCTTTGGCTCCGGCAATCGGATCGATGTTCCAACTGACCCCGAA
>SKMT01000524.1 GCA_007120915.1 Myxococcales bacterium
GAAACCGTCGTCGGTGCCCGGGTAGTACTTCTGATTGAGAAGGAGACTGACAAAGCCCGTATTGAGGTCGGCCCCGGTGAGGCGGTGCCCGACGAGTCCAGTCTTCGTGCCGACGCCATGGTCTTTGAATTCGACGACGTGCTGATTACTGAGGAGGGACTTCAGGAAGAGACTCTGCTCGTCATCGAAATCGGCGATGTCGATTGAACTGTCGCAACGACAACGGTAGCATCCCCGCGTAGATGTTGAGTGCGTACTAACGGGAGATCACTTCGTGAAATTCGCCGGCTGGTTCGTCGCAGCGCTTTGCGGGGGATTTTTCTCCGCTCTCTTCTTCTGGGAAGCCGATGTCGCCTGGCTGGAGCAGGGCTTTACCTTCGGCTTTATGTTTGTCATCGGGGTGTGGGGCTGGTGGCACACCCGGGTGTTTCGGCTCCACCACCTGTACCGGCGTGACAACCCCGGTATCGGGCTGGTTCAACTGTCGGTATGGGTGGCGATGGCCTGGTGTGTCTTCACCATCTTCATGTTCGGCTCCGAACGGATCGTACACATCTGGTACGGCTTCTATCTGATCATCGGCTACGGCGCGATCATGCTGTTCGGCATGGCCGCCACCCGCAAATTCGGGCTGCGGATGCGCATCGATGTCTTCGAGCGCAAAAACTTCGCCGCCGCCATCGTCATCGCCGCCTTCATGCTCTCCACGGGCATGATCTACGGCGGGAGCATGTGGGGCGAATCGGACGCCCAGTCGCTGGAGTACGGTGGGTTCTTCGAGGTGCTTCCCAGCTATGATGACGGCTGGTGGATCATCATGTGGTTCTTCTTGATGGGCTGGGTGATCCTGTTCGCCACCATGAAGCTGTGGTTTGCCCGCGAGCGCACCTCCGGGGAGAAAATCCGCCGCGACCGCTCCATCGACGACGCCCGCGCCGCCGGACTGTACTGTCTGGGGTGCGCCATCCCCATCACTGACGCCGTCGCCGGCGACTACCACGGGCTCGCCGACAGCTTTATCAGCTTCGGAGTGATCGCCTTCCCGGTGCTGGCCCACGAGTTCTTCCGGCCCCGCAGCTCCGACGCCGAGCGCAATCCCAATGAACCCTGGCTGTATATCGTCTTCGGCATCGTCGCCATCGTGATGTCACGTCCCATCTCCACGATACTCGGGTTCCGCTGATGAAAACGCTCGCCTGGCCCATGGAGCCCCCGGAAGTCAAACGGGTGCTGCGGGCCATCCAGTTCAAACATTTCAAGTGGGACATCTACCACCGCGGCGACACCAGCATTCTGCCCGACGCGCTGGTGGTCTCCGAACAGGAGCACCAGTTTCTCGTCGACACCGCCGAGGCGGTATGGACCGCCCTTCGCGAGGTCGAACAGATCGTCTGCGATGACGAATCTCTTCTCGACGCCGTGGCCGCCCCCGCCGCGTTACACCAGCCGATCATCGACCAGAGCACCGACAACCCACGGGTCACTCGCTGTGACTTCCACCTCACCGAGAAGGGCGACTGGGTGATCTCGGAGTTCAACGACGACGTGCCCAGCGGCTTCGCCGAGTGCACGGGGCTGGCCGATGTACTCACCGAGGGGTTCGCCGATCGGTTCGAGGGCTATGAGTTTCGCGGTGATCTGCGCGCGGCCATCGAACAGGCTTTCGCCCCCTATGATTCGGTCGGCTTTATCCACGCCACCGCTCACTCCGAAGATCTGCAACACGTCGCCCTGGTCGCCGAATGGCTCGAACAGAAGGGCCACACCACCACCCTCGGCTCCCCGGCGAATCTACAGATTGACGACGGGCAGGCCACACTGTTCGACACCCCCGTCGACGCCCTGTTTCGCTACTACCCCGGCGAGTGGCTCGGCGAGCTTCCCAACGCCGATGTCTGGATGGAAGTCCCGAAGTTTCTCCCCGTGATGAATCCCTTAAGCGCTCTGGTCTCCCAGTCCAAGCGCTTCTACGCCGTCTGGAACGAGCACGACATCGAACTGTCAGACGACTCTCGGGAAGTGCTCGACGAGTTCATCCCCCAATCCGTCTATCTCTCCAGCCTCACCCCCGAAGAGGTGCTGAACAATCCCAAGCGGTGGGTGCTCAAAGGCTCCTTCGGGCGGATGGGCAACACCGTGCGCATCGGCCCTCTGATGCCGAAACCGAAGTGGCAAAAAGCGGTCCAGGACGCCTTCGACGACTCCGAAATCGTCGTCGCCCAGCGACGCTTCGACACCGCGCCCCTTTGGACTTCACGCGGAATGGGGTATGCCACGGTAGGCGTCTACCTGGTTGACGGGCGTTTTGCAGGATATTTCAGTCGCATCGATAAAGGTCCCCTCATAGACTACGACTCCTGGCATGTCCCCACATTGGTTGAAATTTCTTGAAAAATTCGGCGGCGGCTCCACCTCTTCCGAGATGTTCATGGAAGAAGAGGATCTGGAGTGGTCACTTGACGATCCCAGTATGTTCGAGCGCTACGACGTGCTCTTTCATCTGTACGGGCCACTGCCCGACAGCATCTGGGAGCCCTATCACTGCCCCACTCTGTTCGCCAGCATCGACAAGGGCCAGATCGCGGCGAAGAAACTCGACGAGCTGCCCCTCTACGAGCAGGACCACCCCGACGGGGCCTTCCAGTGGCTCGACGAGCAGACCATGGTCGTCGTCGATCTGAACGGCGGAAAGACCATTGAGATGGGCGTGGTGCTGATGAAGCAGCAGGCTCAGTTCGTCTCCACCTTCGACCACTGGGCCCGCCCACGGCTCAACCAGGGCGCAATGGTCGCCATCGACGCCAGCCCCATCATCGACACCATGTACACCCTGGGGCCCGAAGTCCATAAGATGCGCCAGCAACTCGACGACTCC
>SKMT01000465.1 GCA_007120915.1 Myxococcales bacterium
CCAGTTCATCGAGCCGGCTTCGCACCCGGGCGAATAGCGCGTCAGGATTCGTCATCATCGTCGCTGCCGGTGGCGCGCCCGGTGTCCAAAAAGGCGTGAATCGCCCCCGGGGGGATCGCCAGGGTGTGTTCGGGTTCGGAGGGATGGCGAAGCGCCGTAATGCCAATCAACCGGCCATTCGACCCCACAATAGGGGCGCCGAGGATGGCCTGAAAATTCACTAGGAAGTAAAAGGAGTATTCCAACTCGAGATTCGCCGAATCTTCGTAGCCCACGGGCACCACGCTGGAGCCGGTAGAGGGGCTGAACCCGAAGATCGCCGCCGGCATCACGGCGTCGACGTCATGGAGCACAAGCCCTTGTTCGGGAGCGGCGATCTGGACGTCATCGGCGCCGGTCAGCCGCGCCAGGTTGACGTGGCGGTTCGCCTCTTCGACCTGCAGGGGCACCAGGTGATCGCCGTAACGTTCAAGCAGATCCGTGGTATCGGCGGTGAAATCGTCGATCGGCTGCGGGTCGTTGGCGCCGATCTCAAGACCTCCGTCCGAAAGCGCCCGTCCCACGGTGCCGTCGATCGCATAGATCTGATCGGCACCTTCGAGCCAGTCGGCGGTAGCCACCAGCCTGGGCTCTTCGCCTGATTCATGGGGCGAAAGCCACAGCGCGTGGCCCCGATAGATCATGTCGGTGGCGCGATAGGGCTGCGGCGGAGTGGTCACGGCGATGATCTCGACCGTCGAGGAGGCGACGTGGGCTGAAACCTCTCTCAGCCGCTGACCGCTGACCGACTCTGGAAGATCGGAGGTGTCCATCCGCGATGTAGGGCCTTCGGGCAGCCCGGGCTTAAAGTCGGGCACTTCGTCGGGCTGGACCCGCTCAACGGTGATATCGTCGAAGGAGTCGAAGGCCGACTCGCCGGGGTCTGGCTCATCGTCATCGTCTTCGTCGTCGCCGGTCTGGTCGATGGTGTCGTCCGGGATATCGTCGTCACCGCCCGGATCGGAGGGGCGCTCCATGGGGGTGGGCGTGGCCTGCTGGGCGGTGACAACCCCGACAGGGGCGGCCAGCACCGCCGTGCAGCTTGCCAGTGCAACCAATGTCACGCAGATAGAGCGCATGAGATGTCGTTGATCTGTGGCGTAGAGATTCCGAGAAGGCTTTGCGTTTGTGCGCGCCGTTTTTTACCCTATGGGATGGTCGCGGGGGGCGCAAATATGGACCATCTTCTCACCGACAATGGGTGGGATGAACATCGAAGTCGTCGAGATCGCTGAACAGCCTTCTCGACGCTGTACTTGACGCCAAAAAGGGCGTTACGTAGCATTCCGTGTCCCTCTGCGCGCTTTTTTGCGTACGATGTGCTGGAAAGCCGGCCCAGCAAGCCGGCCCGCCACAGAGCTCGTGGACGGGGATTTGGGCCGACACAGCGTCGGCGACAACAGAGGATCGGGCACTGCAGTAAGTGCGTCGTCCGAGACAGTTGCAACAACCGATTGAACGGAGAGCATCTGGTGGATTCGAATAACCACAGCCTACGCGTCGCGCTCGTCTGGAATGGAACCATCTACCAAGAGCGGTTCTTCACCAGAATTGACGAACATGTCGTCACCATGGGGGATGAGGACGACAACGTATTTTCGCTTCCGGCCCCGGGACTCCCGGATTCGCTGGAGGTGTTCGAGCGCCAGGAACAGGGATTTAAGTTTCGGTTTACCGACCAGGTCGGAGTCACGCTGCACATCAACGGTGAAGAGTACGACCGCGAAGCGCTGGTCGACAACAAGCGCGCCGTCGGCACCGGCTCCGCACGCACCGATGAGGGCCAGGCCCAGATCTACGAGATGGACCTGAATTACGGCGACTGGGGTATCATCGACCTGGGTCGGATCCAGATCTTCTTCCAGTGCATGGAGCGCGCCGGAGTGCTCGCCGGGCGCAGCCCCGGGGAGATGATCGACGGTCCGCTGGCGATGATGTTGATTCTGGCGCTGCTTCTTCACGGCGTGTTCCTGATCGCCGCCTTTTTGCAGCCGCCGACCCCGCAGCTCGAGGAGTTGGCCTACGAGGACCGATTTGCCGAGTTTGCCGTCGATGACATCGAGGACGCGGCCGACGAGGAAGAAGAGGACGACGCGGCCGCCGAGAAGATGGAAGAAGACGAAGGTGAGTTCGGCGATCCGGAAGAAGAGGTCGAAGAAGAGATTCCGGAGGTCGACGAAGACCAGGTCGACGAGATCGACGTCGACGAACTGGGCGTGCACGAAGCGCTGGACATGGATGACGGCCCTCTGGATGACCTGTTCGCTGACGATGGAATGGACGCCGAACTGCCGGACATGGTCGGTGACGGCGACATGGAGATCGGACGCGGCGAAGGCGGCGCCGGACTGCGCGGCGACGGCGCCGGCGGTGGTGGCGAAGGTTATGGTACCGTCGGTGGCCTCGGTGGCGTCGATGAAGGCGGCACCGGTGCCGGTGGTGAAGTCGGCGCCGGCGAGCAGCGCGAGCCCCCGCCGGTGGATCGGGGAAGCCCCGATGTCGGCGACTTCTGTGACCCCGGCGACATCCAACGCGTCGTGGGAGCTCGTAGCGATGCTATTCAGCACTGCTTCGATCGACGTCTTCAGACCGATCCCAGCCTCAGCGGTAACCTGACGATGAACTGGCGCGTCGAGCTCGACGGGTCGGTCTCCAACGTGCTCGTCGCCGAGTCGACGATCGCAGACCCGGAGGTCGAGGGCTGCATCACCCGTGTGATCGAGCGGATGCGCTTCGCCGAACCCGACGGCGGTATGTGTGACATCAACTATCCGTTTGTCTTCACCGGGCTCGAATAACCGAACGTCCCAGACTGTGACGAACAGAAACCGGCGGTCCTGCAAGGGGCCGCCGGTTTTTTTGTGTCGTCTGTTTGATGGCTCGGGTACCGGTCGCTACAATGCACAGTTCGTCCATATGAATTGCGTTATTTTGGCGCCCCGGAGCGGATCTTGTCCGCCGGGGCCGTCGATCCGTGGTTCAGGGCGTGGATGGCGGGGAGTAATCGCTGGATGAAATTACAATTGAGTGCATGGAGCAGCCCATGGATCGCAAACAACACAGCCTACGGATCGCGCTGGTCTGGAATGGGACCATCTATCAGGAGCGATTTTTCACCGAGCTCGATGAGCATGTGGTGACCATCGGGGAGCATGACGACAACGTCTTTTCGTTGCCCGCGCCGTCGCTTCCCGACTCACTGGAGGCGTTTGAGCGCCACGACGAGGGATTGAAGTTTCGGTTTACGGACCAGACGGACGTCACGTTGGTTCTCAACGGCGAAGAGCACAGCGGCGAGGAGCTCGTCGACATTCGACGCGCCGTCAGCGTCGGTGCGGCGCGAACCGCAGAGGGCCAGACGACGATCTACGAGATGGATCTGGACTTCGGGGACTGGGGGCTGATCGACCTGGGGCGGATTCAACTCTTCTTTCAGTGCCTGGAGCGCTCCTCGGTGGTGGCGGGGCGCAAGCCGGGCCAGATGCTCGACGGGCCGCTGGCGGCGATGCTGATGGTGGCGCTGCTGTTGCACGCCGGTGTTCTGGTGCTCGCATTCTTGCAGCCGCCGACCCCGCAGCTTGAGACGGTGACCGCCGAGGAGCGTTGGGCGAAGTTTGACGTCGATGATATCGAGGATGCTGCCGATGAGGAGGAACCCGAGGAGCAGCCGGGGGAGACGGCGGGCGAAGAAGCGGAAGAGCCCGACGACGCGGCCGATGAGCCCGAAGACGAGCTCGCCGAAGAGAGCGCCGACAGCGACGAGGAGGTGGAGGAGGAGCTGGAGGTCGACCAGATGGGCATCCACGAAGCGCTGGATAGCACCGCGACGTTCGACGAGCTGTTGGCAGACGACACCGGCCCCGAGCTGGCGGGAGTGATCGACAACGGGCTCGACGACGGTGAACGTGACCGTGGGATCGGAGCCGACGGACTTCGTGGCTCCGGTGGCGGCGATAACGGCCACGGGACTGTCGACACAATCGGCGACGCACCCGGCGGGGGCGAAGGCCCGCCGACGGAACTCGACGCGGGTCAAGAGCTCCAGCCACCGTCGGTTGACACCGGACATCCGGGCGTCGATGACTTCTGTGACCCCGGCGATATCCAGGAGCGTATCGCTGCCCGATCTGATGCCATCCAACACTGCTTCAACCGGCAACTTCAGACCGATCCGGGCTTAAGCGGCAATCTGACGCTGGACTGGCGCGTCGAACTCGACGGGTCGACGTCGAACGTGCAGGCCGTCGAATCGACGGTGGACAACGCCGAGGTCGAGCGCTGTGTGACGATGGTCATCGAGCGGATAGAGTTCGCCGAGCCCGACGGTGGGATCTGCCAGATCCACTATCCGTTTGTATTCAGCGGGTTGGAGTAGGGAGATGGCCTGCAACCACCCCTCAGTTGCTACGCGACAGCTCCCCACGGCGCGATGCTTGTGGGGAGCATGGATTGAGGCGCGATGCTTGTGGACAGCGGTTGATTAATTGCCGAGCAGTTCGTCGAGCTCCCCGGACTGGCGCATGGCGTGTACGTCGTCGTAGCCGCCGACGGATTTGCCGTCGATGAAGATCTGGGGGACTGTTCGCTTGCCGCCTGCTCGTTCGACCATCTTCTCGCGGGCTTCGGCGTCGTGGGTGACGTCGATCTCCTCGTACTCGACACCCATGTCGTCGAAGAGCCGCTCGGCCATGTCGCAGTAGGGGCAGAATTCGGTGCGGTAGATGACTACGTCAGCCATGGTGGGTCTCCGGGTTGGAGTGCGCGATGGTGTTCGTCACAAACGTAGAGCACACGGACCAGATGCGAAATATCGTCAGTTCTCAAGCCGCCAGGGCATCAGCGCCAGCAGCGGGTGGTGGTCGGCCATGTCGTGCAGCAGTTTCAGATCAGTGAGGTGATCCGGCAGAAGCGAGGCGGCCGACGGGGCGGAGGCGGACTGGCGAAGAAGCGCCGGGAGGCTGACCTTTCGGTGCTGGTAGAATTTGACGGGTGTTGTGTCGTCGAGTTGCGGTTCGGCCAGCGATCGGGCGATGGCGAGGGCGTCGTCGAACCCGCCGAGGTGGTCGACCAGAAAGCGGGAGTGGGCGTCGACGCCGGTGTAGATGCGACCTCTGGCGTAGCGGTGAAGTCGGCGGCGGGGAAGCTGGCGGGCGTCGCCGACGCGGCGCAGAAACTGGCGGTAGAACGACCGGGCGTCACGCTGAAGGTTCTCCAACACTTTCTCGGAGAGCGGTTCGGCGAGCGTCTCGAACAGCGAGGTGTCGTGACGCTGAAACGACTCCGAGTTGATGCCGATCTTGTCGAGAGTGCCGGGCAGGGAGAACTTGCCGGCGATCACGCCGATGGAACCGGTGATGGTGTCGGGATGGCAGATGATGCGATCGGCGCCACAGGCGATGTAGTAGCCGCCGCTGGCAGCGACGTCGCTGCAGTAGGCGAGCACCGGCTTGGCGTAGCGAAGTCGGCGGATGCCGTCCCAGATCAGCTCGCTGGCAAAGGCGTGGCCTCCCGGGGAGTTGACGTGAAGCACCACGGCACCGATGCGGCGGTCGGCGGCGATTTTGCGCAGCACGGGCAACACCTCGGAGGGGTCGATGGTCGCCAGGGAGGGCCCGGGCAGTTCCATGCCGGGCATCACAATCATCCCGCTCAGATCGAGGACCGCCACAGTGCGACGGCGTCGAAATAAGGGAGTCCATCGATAGCTGAAGGAGCCGTCGATATAGGAGTCGATGTTGCGGATGTTGACGATCTTGGATGCTTCTTCGTCTTCCGGCTCGCCCTTGGGCTGGGCGGGAGGCTCTTCGGGATGTTCTCCGGGGGTAGACAGCGCGGGAGGTTCAGGCGTCGCCCGGGGCTGGTTGGCATCGGGGGGAGGGGGCGTGTCGATGAAGTCGCCGCCCTCGTCGATCCAGCGGACAAGAAATCGGCGATGAATCCGCCCGTCGACCAGCCCGAAGGCAACCGCCTGACGGTCGTCCAGGGGCATCCGGTCGAAGCAGTGCTCAATCTCACCGGGGCTGAGGCCACGCCGATCGGCGATGCGTCGTTCTCTGACCGTCGCCATACTGTCGACGACCTGGTTCATCATCAGCCGCTGGGCGCTGGTGGACTGGCGGCGGGTAAAGCGATGCGACGCCGTCTTGTAGGGGCCGATATGCACGAATTGAGCGGCGACGCCCAGTTTGTCGAGCATCTCGGAGGCGAAATACTGTTCGAAGCGCTCGCCGAACAGGTAGAACCGGCCCCCTGGAGACATCAGTACTTCGTCGGCGCCGGTGGCCAGATCGTAGTCCGCGCCGTGGATGTTATGGGTGTGGAAGATGACCTTCTTGCCGGCGTCGCGCAGCCGCTGGAGCATCCGGCGAAGATCGCCGGTGCGTGCAGGGCCGTGGATCAGCCGGTCGGCGGTGACGACCACACCTTCGATGCGATCATCTTCGATGATCATGTCGACGCCGGCGCGAATCTCCAGATAGGAGAGTTTGTCCTGGAAATGGGCGGCCAGCCCGCCGAGGGGACCGAACTGCAATCGCGACGGCAGCTTCAGTCGCACCCACTTGCGCTGTTTGCGGGTTAAGAAATTGCCCAGCGCCACCAGCGGCCACTTCAGGACAAAGCCGATAAGTTTCAACAAGTTCCAGATCAGCACGAAGGGGGCACGCAGCATGGCTCATCCATCGGAAGACACATGAACGACAAACATTGGAAGGGCACCTTAGTTTGCCGGCGGGTTGCGCGTCCAGCAGGGGTGGAGTACAGCGGTTGTGACGTGGAACATCGGAGAGATGCGATCCGACGAAGTTATCTCCTCCCTTTATCCACCGACAAATCACCGAACATACTGTTACGCCTGCTGAGGGTTGCAACATACAAGGCTTCGGGGTAACGATCGGGGGTGTCGCTCAATACAATCCGAACCAACGCCTCTGGCGCCGGCGCGGAATTTGAGCGAGTACGAATGAAGCAACGTTCAGGTTGAACTGCACCTGAACAGTCGTTTGTTACGAAGAACCTACTGAGGAGTCGTCATGCTGAAGAAGATCGTCGTTGCAATGTGCGTGGCAGGACTGGCGTTTTCCGTCGCTGCCTGTTCCGGACCCGAGGCCGAAGCGGATGAAGAGCCTGCCGAAGAGCCTGTGGTCCAAGAGGAATTTGAAGAAGAAGAAGAGTTTCTTGAAGAGCCTCAAGAAGATGAATTCGAAGAGGTCGAAGCTCAGGAAGACGAAGAGGCCGACGAAGAAGAAGAAGTAGCACAGGAAGATGAAGAGGCCGATGAAGAAGAGGCCGACGAAGAAGAGGAAGTAGCACAGGAAGATGATGACGCCGACGAAGACGATGACTACTAAGTGGTCATCGGCCTGAAACAAGGCGATGCAACCGTCCCGTCAGGGGCGGTGGCCGGCCCGGAAGGGTCGGCTTTTTTTTGGCCATCAACAACTCGGTGGTTCGTCAAGGGAGCGAACGTAGGTTTTCGTAAATTTCTCCCCCTGAGTGGTGCCCCGCTGCAGTGCTTGACGAATCGAGGTAACCGGCGGCATCCTAGGGGGCGGATTCAACAGGGTTTAGTGTCGGTTCACAGCGGCAGTTATGGAGGCACATGTGATGATTCGATTGGCACGGGCGAGCCTGGCGGTATTGTTTGCAATGGTCGTCGGGCTCGGGATGGTCGGGTGCGGCGATGATCTGTACGGTGAATGCACCATTGATTCGAGTGAACATTGTGAGCAACGAGGAGGGGAAGACAGCAGTGTGTACTGCGCAGTAAATCCGCATCCGGAGTGTGCCAGCGGAACCTGTGCCCGGTATGATGACAGCGCGCCCTTCTGCACTTCCACCTGCGAAACCGATGGGGACTGTCCCAACGGAGAGTGTAGAGAGTTGGTGATGCACGAACCACGCTACTGCGTGTCCGAAAGCGATCTATAGAGACGACGGTAGCGGTTGAGCAGATTCCGCCCCCCCGTTGCAAACGGCAACAGCAAGATGCCAGGAGAGATAATGAAGTGGATAAAGCGACTGTCAGTGGTGGTGCTGATCGGTGCTGTGATGGGATTGACGACCACGGCCACGGCCGACGACATGGTCTTCGAGCCCGAAGAGTTGGACGATGACGACCTTGAGCATCTCGAGGAGCTCATCGAGGAGGGCCAGCGTCTCTACGAAGAGAGCAACTACGAGGAGGCGAGCCTTCGGTTTTTCGATGTGCTCGAGGAAGACGAGCCCGGCGCCGACAATTACCACCCGGAAGCGGAGTACGAGTTGGCGCGGGCGTTGTTTCGGATGGGGTTGTATCAGGGAGCGCTGCGTTACTTCGGCCAGATCGCCGAAGAGGGCAGCTTTCATCCCTATTACCAGCCGGCGCTTCGAGGGCTGTTGCTTCTGTCCGATGCGATCCCGGGAGACATGACGCTGGCAGAACATCTGGGGCGCTACGCCGATGAGTTCCCCGATATCGTCCCCGACGAGTACCGCGACCGCTACGCCTATCTGGCGGGCCGGTATTTTTACGACGAACTGCAGATCGAAGAGGCGGTTCGGTTGCTCAACGAGGTCGGCGAAGGCAGTGAGTATTACGCCCCGGCGCGCTACATTCTGGGGATTACTCATGTCGCCGACTACGAGGCGGAGCCGGCGGTGGAAGCGTTTCGCGATGTGCTGATGTATTACGAAGCCCAGGACACACCGCTGGATGAGTTGACCGGCGAAGACGCCCATCTGCTTGACTTAACCCACCTGGGGATGGCCCGGGTGTACTACTCGACGGGCGATTTCGATGTGTCGATGGACTACTATGAGCGGATCGATCGGGACAGCCCGATGTGGACGGAGGCGCTGTTCGAGTCGTCCTGGACCTACTTTCAGGTCGACCGGTTCAACGAAGCGCTCGGGAATCTGCACAGTCTGAACTCTCCGTTTTTCGAAGAGGCCTACTACCCGGAGGGACCGATTCTGGCGTCAGTGATCTACTTCTACAATTGCAACTACGACCTGGTGCGCGACACCCTGGACGACTTCGATTTCGTCTACGAAGAGGTGCTCGAGGAAATGGAAGCGATCCTGGCCGAATATCCCGACTCCAGCTCATTGTATGACTGGGCGGAGCAGTGGAGAGTTGGAGAGGTAGATGGACCTCCGGAGTTTATCAGTGCTCTCACTTCCAGCCTCAACGATCGCCAGTTGATGCAGCGTTTTGAACTGGTCGATTCGATCGACGAAGAAGAAGAACGGATGTTCGATCTGGCCGACAGTTGGCAGGACAGCAATCTGGGGGCAACACTGAACCAGGAGGCGGCTGTGGCGCGAAGTTTCGCGATGACCGATGCCGGAGATCTGGTCCAGGGGCGGCTGGAGCGAGTCGTCGATGAACTGAGAGGGCTCTTGACCCAGCAGGATGAGATTCTGTTCGAGGTCGCCCAGGCGGAGCGCGGTGAGATTGAAGCCGATGTGCGCGCCGGGATGCTGATCGATGATGACGTAGTAGAGGGGCCGGATCTGGAGGTGACCGGCGAGGAGATGTACTGGGAGTTCGACGGTGAATACTGGCGAGACGAAATCGGATTTTATCGGTTTGACATCCGGTCGGAATGTCGTCGCTGATCCATCAACCTGGTCAGTCTCTGGGCGACAGTGAAGATGGAATAGCACGATGGGATCTATAACAATCAATTCCATCTCGATGAGGATGGAGGCAAGGACCATGAAGATGCGACAATGGATTACGGTGGTGTTGGTGGGTGTGCTTCTGGCAGCGCCGGCGACGGTGTTCGCCGACGACGGCCACCAGGAAGCGGATGTGCCCGACGAAGGGGATCTGATTGACGATGCCGATCGTCCCACCCTCGATGACGACGGTGAAGACGGTCCCGCGGAGATGGATGCCGACCAGTTTCGGGAGCGCCGCGAGTTCGAAGGCCAGCAGCGCGCCGACGAAGCGATCGTTCAGCTCCAGGAACTGATCGAAAACACCCCGGAGGGCGACCCTCAGCGCGCCGAATACCTGTACAATCTCGCCGAGATGTACTGGGAGCGGTCGCGCTACTACGAGCACTCCGCGATCGAGCAGGAAGACGAGTGCTTCATGCTCGAGCAAGACGGCCAGGAAGAAGAGGCGCAGCGGTGCCGATTCCGCGTCGACGATATGGATGCCGAATCGGATCGGCTCCGCGACGAGTCGATCGACCTGTCGATCGAGATCATTCGCAACTACCCGGAGTTCGAAAACCTCGATGAGGTCTTCTTCGAGCTGGGCTCGAACCTGATGGGCGACGGCGAAGAAGAGGAGGCGGTCGAGATTTTCCAGCGGCTGCTGCGAGAATTCCCTGACACCGAGTATCTGCCCCAGGCACTGTTGTACATCGGCGACTACGAATTTGATGAAGGCAACATGGAGGAGGCGCTGGACCGCTACCAGAACGTGATCCGGTACCCCGACTCCCCGGTCTATCAGTACGCGCGCTACAAGATGGGGTGGGTCTACTTCAATATGGACCGTTACCAGGAGTCGCTCGACGAGTTTTTGACGGTCGTCGATCTGGCCAACGCCGCCCCGGAAGACTCGGCGGATCGGGCGATGCTCGGCCAGGTGCGAAACGATATCGTGCGCGTCTACGCTCGAATTGGCTCTCCGTCGGAGGCAATCGGGTTTTTCCAGGAGATTGCCCCTGAGCGCGAAGACTGGCTGCCGCTGGCGGAGCGGTTGGCCGTGTTCTACGGCGACGAAGCTCAGTTCGCCGACTCCTCGCAGATGTACCGCAACCTCATCGAGGTCAACTCCGACAGCTACAAGGTGGTGGACTACCAGTACGAAGTGGTGCGCAACGCCGCGA
>SKMT01000469.1 GCA_007120915.1 Myxococcales bacterium
GTGCTTGTATGTTACGCACCGCGCCGTCCATCGCCCGAGGGTGGGAAGCAGGTAGTGTGATCCACCTTGATCGGTTGTAGTACTCAAGGTGGTCGGCGCCTGCCCTGGCCCTCGCCCCTGCCCGACTTCCGGATTGTTAAGTGGTCAGAGTAGCTAACCCCGTACTACGGGCCGGGACCGGGGCATGGACATGGGCAAGGGAGGGTGTTCCACGGGGGGGCCGCCACCGGCGCCTCGACCACCTATCACCTACCACCCACCACCGTGAATCACCGTCCTTCGGGCGGGGATCACACTGCTTAGCGTTTGCTTACTTCGGCAATTTATCCGATAGTCGTCACCACTCTGAGAAACGACTGTAGAAGTACCGCCCCCACAGGAACGACCGATGACTCTGTTCGCCCCCCGCAAACTCGCCGCCGTGCTCGCCGCCATCCTGTTGTTGTTCGCCGCCACCGGCTGCCCGGCCGACCCTGAGCCCGTCGAAATCGACCCCGACCAGGACGCCGGAATCGACGACGTGGACGACAACGACGTCGATGACACCGACGTAGACGACAACGACGAGGACCCCATCGATCCCGCCCAGTGCCACTCCGGCGATGTCGTTGAGCCCGGGGACCCCGAACAGATCGACGTCGACGAGTGGCTGGTGGGCGCACCGGAGGGCGATGACCTAGTCAGCGAAGCGTTTCTGCATGGCGACTTCGAGATTCCCGCCCCCGGAACCACCGAATACGGCACCGAATGGCGGGTGACCTTCCCGGAAGAAGACGGGGCGATCCCCTCCCAGGGCGTCCCCTCGGGCAACACCATCTACGCCGCGACCAACGTGGAAGTTCACGAAGACACCGTCGCATTTGCGAGAGCCGACGACATCGCCACCGTATACATCAACGGGCTACAACAACCCGGTGACATCTACGGTGCCGGCGACAAGCGCGTACCCATCCCCCTTAGCGAAGGCGAAAACGAGCTGGTGGTGCGCTACACCATGCGCCACTCCCCACAGCTCGAGCTGTTCGACACCCCCGACGAGGTCTACTTCAACACCGAGGACATCACCGATCCCGACCTCCGTGTCGGCACCGACCGCACCGAGCAACTCGGCATTCACGTTCTAAACCTGTCGTCGCTGGCGATGACCGAGGTCGAAGCGCGAGTCGTCGAAAACGACTACTTCGAAGAGTCAGTGGTCCAACACCCGGCCCTCGGCCCCGACGCCTCCACGCAGCTCGCCTTCGAGCTGGAGCCGAAAAACGAATGGGATCAGCCCGACGAAGAGATCCCCGTGGTGTTGCAGCTCGAATCCTGCCAGACCGCCGACACCTACGAGATTGAGCTGACGCTCGACACCGTCGCCGAAGACGACACCTTCAACCGAACCTACAGAGAGCACATCGACAACTCCGTGCAGTACTACGGCGTGGTCCCGCCGAAGGACTTTGACGAAGACAAGGACTACGGGCTTGCCCATTCGATGCACGGCGCCAGCGTGGAGGCCGCAAGCCAGGCCCGCAATTACGCCCCCAAGGAGACGATGTACGTCATCGCCCCCACCAACCGCCGGCCCTTCGGGTTCGACTGGGAGGAATGGGGTCGGCTCAACTCCCTTGCCAGCCTCGACCACGCCCGGGAGACCTTCAACATCGACGACACCCGCACCTACGCGACGGGCCACTCCATGGGCGGGCACGGCACCTGGCATCTGAGCGTCTTGCACCCGGGCCGATTCGCCGCGCTGGGCCCGTCGGCGGGCTGGTCCACCTTCTACTCCTACAGCGGCGCCCAGGAGCCCGGCGAGCTGATCGAACCTGCCCGCGCCCACAGCGACACCTACCGCTACATGTCCAACCTGCGCCGCCGCGGCGCCTACATCCTCCACGGCGACGCCGACACCAACGTGCCGTTGAGCGAAGGCGAAGACCTCTACGAGGCGATCAGCGAGTATACCGACGACATCATCTTCCACATCGAGCCTGGCAAAGACCACTGGTGGGGCTTCGATCAAGACCAGGTCGACGACATGGGCTGGAACTACGACGCCGACACCCGACAGGAGTGTCTCGACTGGCTACCGATGTTCGAGTTTTTCAAGCAACGCGAACTCGACCTCTACGAGTTAGCCTTCGACTTCCGAACACCCGGCCAGTGGATCGGCGCCGACCACTCCTACGTCAGCCTCGAATCGACACAAAACCCCTTCGACGACGCCGTCTTCATCTCCAAGCCGGTCATCGACGAGGACGATCTGTGCGAGGAAGACGAAGAGTGGGACTACTTCCACGAAGTCTGCGTCGTCGGCGACGATGAGGAAGACTGCGACGAAGGCGAAGTCTGGAATCCCATCTCCGAAGAATGTGTCGACGATCCGAGTGACGACAACGACGACAACGACGACAACGGCGACAATGGCGACAACAACGGCGATGACTTCGCCCCCTATGCCGACGTCGACGCCGTGGAGTTGACCACCGAAAACGTGCGCGCCTTCGACGTCGACGCCGCAGCACTGCTCAACCGCGGCGTCGAAGAACTGATCATCGACGGCGACATCTACATGCTCGCCGACGAAGACGACGTCATCGAGATCGGGCCCCGCGACGGCAAAAACCGCGACGTGCCGGGCCTTCTCAACCCCACCTTCCACAAACCATTCTGCTTCGTGTATCCCGACGACGACGCCGAAGTCTACCGCGGCTACGCCGCCTATCTGCTGTCGACCTGGTCGCTCAACGGCAACGGCCACGGCTGCGCGCTGCCCCTGGAACTTCTGACCGACGAGATCGCCGAAGAGCGCAATCTAATCTACCTGGGCGTCGACCTCGAAGAGATCCCGGACTACGAGGATCGGCCCTTCGAATGGGACGACACCACCATTCGCGTCGGCGATCTGGAGACCGACAGCGGCGCCGGCTTCGTCACTTTCCCCGACGGCGACCGCCAGTCCGCCGCCTTCATCGCCATCGAGGGCGACGAACATCAGGTCTTTTTCCACCAGCCCTTCAGCTCCCGCGCCGGCATGCCCGACTTTTTGTTCGTCGACGATTTCGCCCTGACCGCCGGCGGCTACTTCGACGCCGAGTGGGATTATCACGATGGATTAGCCGGCGGAAACTAAAGCCCTCCCCACGAGACCACGAGTGGGGAGGTGTCCCGGAGGGACGGAGGGGCACCTCGCACGCCAGAAGATTTCCAACCAACCCCCTCCTAAATTTCCGACTTCCGAGTTCCGACTTCCGATTCCCCATCCCTTTTCCTTACGTCTGACGCCTCTCGCACAACCCATTGAGTCTGCACGCACATCCGGAGACGAAGGAAAAATGAAAGTCCATCGGAACTCGGAACTCCGAAATCGGAAAGGTTCTGCGCCTTGTCGCACAACGCCCCTCCCCAGAAGACTCACTCCTCCTCCGCCTCAATATACTCCCGCTGCCCCGTCAGATACCGCTCCAGACACCCCAGCAGTTGCGCCACGTGGCTCAGCAGCGACTGCAACTCACCGACATCCTGCTCCTCCGCCCACTCGAGTTGCTCCAGAATTGTCGCCCGCGTCTCCAGCCGCCCCAACGACAACTGGGCGGCGTGCACATGGCGCAGATAATTGAGTGACGACCGCGTCTGGTAACCGGCCGCCAGATGCGACGGCAACGCCAGCGCCGCCCGCCGCATATCCGCCAGTATCTCCGGGGCCGCCTCCGACCGCAGCGTATCGGTGAGCCGATAGGTCAACTCCACCACGTCCACGGCGCGATTCCACACCGTCAACCCCTGATAGCCTCGAAAATCCATCCTTCCCCCTTTCTGTCATCGTTGATGTTCACCAGGCAACCACGCCTCGCCTGTCGTCGGCTTTCGGACTTCCGAGTTCCGACTTCCGATTCTATTTTCCCTTTCCTCTGTCGAATAATTTTCGAACAACCCCTTGCGTTTGCCCGAAAGCCCAGAGACGAAGGGAAAGTTAAGGTCTATCGGAAATCGGAACTCAGAAATCGGAAGCGTTCTACACTGAACACCTCCCTTTCCATCCCCCACCTCCTACGCTATCCAACCCCCATAAAACCTAACCCGCCCACTCCCGTTGACCACCCGCCCCGGAGCCACCATGTACGTCATCCGCGCCGACCAACTGCTGACGATGCCACAAGACACCGATCGGCTCACTGATTTTGACCCCGACGGTGACCTCCAGAGCCGCGACGACGAACTGGTCGGGCTGATCGAAGACGGCGCAGTGGTCGTCGACGAAAACACCGAAACCATCGACTGGGTCGGCCCCTTCGACGACCGCCCCGACCACGCCACAGGCGGCGACGTCCGCACCATCGAAGTCGAGTTGGCCACCCCGGGCTGGATCGACTGCCACACCCATGCGGTGTTCGCCGGGGAGCGCTCCGACGAATTCATGTGGCGAAATGCAGGGCGCGAATACGTCGAAATTCTCGAAGCCGGCGGCGGAATCCTCAACACTGTCGACGCTGTGCGACAGGCGTCTACCGACGATCTGACCACCAGCCTGATCCGCCGCGTCTACGAGTCGGTACGCCAGGGCATCACCACCCTGGAGGTCAAAAGCGGCTACGGGCTGACCACCTCCGACGAGATCAAGAGCCTGAAGGCCGTCGACGCCGCCAACGACGAAGTACCCTGCGAGCTGACGGGCTGCTTCCTCGGCGCCCACGCCATCCCCCGAAACTTCCGCGACAGCCGTGACGACTACGTCGACATGGTCTGCGACGAGATGATCCCCCAGGTGGCCGACCGAAACCTCGCCGCCTATTGCGACGTCTTCTGCGACCGCGGCGCCTTCACCGTCGACGAAGCCCGCCGCATCCTGGAAGTCGGCAAAGACCACGGGCTGATCCCCAGAATTCACGCCGAAGAGATCGCCGCCACCGGCGCCGCAAAGATGGCCGCCGAGCTGGGCGCTGCCAGCGCCGACCACCTGGAGCACATCGACGACGACACCATCCAGGCCATGGCCGAAGCGGGCACCGTCGGCGTTCTGATGCCGGCGGTGAATCTGTTTCTCGACACCGTCGACGAACTCGCCCCCGCCCGTGATCTGCTCAACGCCAACTGCGAAGTTGCTCTCGCCACCGACTTCAACCCCGGCAGCGCCATGACCCAGAACCTGGGCACCATCCTCATGCTCGGCTGCACTCTCTACGGGCTAACCCCCGGCGAGGCACTGCGCTCGATCACCGCCGGCGCCGCCAAGGCCCTTCGCCGCGATGACATCGGCACCCTCAAACCGGGCACCCGCGCCGACATCGCCTGCTTCGCCGCCCCGCACTACCGCTACATCCCCTACCACTTCGGTCAGTCTCACGCCGTCGCCGTGATCCACCGCGGCGAACCGGTGTACTGGACGGAAGAAACAGTCAGTCAGTAGTTGGTTATTGGTTATTGGTCGGTGGTCGGTGGTCGGTGGTCGGTGGTCGAAGACCACCTTGGCAGCCCGGGGACATGGCCCCGGCTGCCAGTACGGGGGAGCAACGCGACCCCGTACAACCTCCGCCCCGGGACATGGCCCGGGGACTGAGATCGAACAACCCACCCGGACCAATACCACCTCTTTAAAACTGCCCGCCGACCACCAACCCACCGCCGGTAGCACCACTGTCAGACTGCTGCTCGACAAAGGGGCTGATGCCGAGGTCTTCGATCCGCAGCCGACCGCCGTGCTCCTCCGGCAGCTCGTCCTCGTCCAACTCCAGCTCATCGAGCAGCGCCCGGTTGTAGTCTTCGGCCATCTCCAGCCGCTCACCAGGCCCGACGGGATGGGGATCCATCCCCCTGCCGACCAGCACCGAAATCGCCCCCGTCAGCGTGATGCCTGCCCCGATAAACGAAGTCCACAATCTGCTGTGCACCTCGTCTTCGTCGTCGAGATCGAAGATCCCTCTCAGCGGCACAAGCAACACCACCAGGCCCACAGCCGCGACGGCAGCACCGCCCCATGTCACCCCCATCTTGATGTTGTTGCTTCGCCGATACTCATCGGCCAGCTCCATGCGGTCTACAGTCTGATAAAACGTCTCACCCGCAAGCGGATCCTGCTTCTTCCCCAGATAGATTTTCGCTTCGCTGCCGGGTGCTATCTCCCGGTCGCCGATGCCGATGACCACGCCCTCACCGGCCCAGAGATGCTGTTCCATAAACCGATCGACTCCCTGCTTCTGACTGCCCGGCTGCTCATCGACAGCCGGCTCTTCATCGGTTTGCATCTCCTCCGAAGAGGCTGTCCCGACGAAGCCCACAGAGAGCACCGCAACCACCAGCACACCGACCCAGCACCTCATACCCACGGCGAACTCCTTTCGAAATCAGACATCACACTACCGCAAAGATGACGCCACTATCGACCCGCTTGCCACCACCGTCAACGCCCCGCCCTCACCGCCCCCCAGAACTCCGCGATAACCCTCAATCGCCCATCACCCCTAACTTCGTCGGATTCCAGATCCGGTGCGGCGAATATCTCCTCCACCTGCATTGTTCTGTTGATACAGCCCGTCAATTCCGTAAGTTTAGGGCTGATGGACGCGTCGAGCGTAGTTTCTCACAAGGGAGCAGCAGATGCCGGAACTCTGGTGGATAGTCCTCGCAGCAGTCGGTGTGGTGATCGTCTTCAAGATGGTGGGCACCGGCAAGATGGCCGCCGCACTGGACCGGGCGCGCGATACCGGTGAAGTCGCCGGGATCATCGCCGCCATCGAGGCTGCCCCCGAAAAGAGGCACCCCAACCTGTGGGACCAGGCCATCAGCCGGCTGTGGGAAGAATACCACCGCGAAGCCGCGCTGGACCTGATGATCGCCGCCGCCCGCCGCTCCGACGCACCGGTGGTGCAGTTCTGGCTAAAAAAGGCGATGGAAGTCGAACCGGAAATGGCCGAAGAACAATTCGACGACGAGTTTTTGCAGACCTACTTCAAACCGGCCGTCGCCGCCCGCTGCGGCCGCGTCGGCTGCTGCGGTTGATCGGGCACGATAGCGTCCCTGCTATCGGCAGTAGCTTTTCGGTCACGATAGCGTCCCTGCTATCGGCAGTAGGTCTCACCAGCACTACTCAGTTTCGATCCCATCTCTCCTCAACTCCTCCCCCGTCGCCTCCCTGGCGACCGTACCCTCCGGATGGTCGTACCAGTCCAGTTGCTCAATATCCTCGGGCAACTCGTCGCGCACCATCACCACTGTGAACATCCCGCCCATCTCGATCGGCCCCATCGGGCCTTCGGTCACCTTCATGGCCACTGAGTTCTGCGGCAGCTCCATCTCGTGCTCCATCTCGACGTCGTTGTGGTCCTGGTGAGCGTCGTGGTCCTCCTGATCGCCGTGGTCGTGGTGCTCATGCGGATCGACCTCGGGCATCTCCACAGAGGGGTAGGCCGTCTCTTCGAACCGCGGTGCATGGTCGACCATCCCCGCCATCCCCGTCCCGCCCATGGCGTGAAACTCGGGGATCACCGGATGGACCACCTCCTGAAGTGCGTCATCGTCCACCCCAACCGCACTCGGCGTTGGATGGCCCATTTGGTTCATCACGTGGTGCAGCATGTGGCAGTGAAGCGCCCAGTCGCCAGGGTTATCGGCGACAAACTCGATCTCCCGGACCGCCCCCGTGGGCACCAGCACCGTCGTCTCCGGCCACTGGCCCGCCGATGGGATACGCCCCCCTTCGGTAGCAGTGATGTCGAAGGTGTGTCCGTGTAGATGAATTGGGTGATGGCTCATCTGACTCATGTTGATCAGCCGTATCCTCACCAGCTCTCCCAACTGAGCAACCAGCGGCTCCGTGGCCGGGAAGATGGTGCTGTTCATCGTCAGCACGTCGAAGTCGACCATCTCCGTGGTATCCGGACGGCCTCGCCCGGACCGCACAGAAAACTCGGCGAGATGAATCACGTAGTCCCGGTCGATGGGCTCCGGCTGCTCGGGATGCACGATGATCGCGCCCATCATCCCCAGCCCGATCTGGGTCATCTCGTCGGTGTGCGGGTGGTACATGAAGGTGCCCGGCCGCGGCAGATCGAACTCGTAGAGGTAGGTTTTGCCCGGCTCGATCGCCTCCTGGGTCATCCCGTTGACCCCGTCCATCCCGTTGGGCACCTCGATGCCGTGCCAGTGAATGGAGGTCGGCGCCGGCAGCTCGTTGGTCACGTAGATGCGCACCGTCTCACCGACTGTCGCCTCCAGCGTCGGCCCCGGAGTGATGCCGTTGAACCCCCACATCTGAAGATTCAGCCCCTCCACGACGCTGTGTTCGATCGGCTCTGCAACCAGGTGAAACACCCGAACGCCGTCGACCACCTCCCCCTGCACGGACCGCCCGTTGGGCGTGATCACGCGGCCGTCGCCACGAGGCTGAACCCGCGGGCCTAGGTCCTGGCCATTGCGCTGTTCCGCCCCCGCAGCCTGACCCGCCATCACCAGCGGAGCTCCCGCCAGCGCCGCCGCAGACCATTTCAAGAAACCCCGCCGGTCTACCATTTTCCCTCCCAGTTTCTCTTGCCGTTTAAAAGACTCATGACCTTCGAGGTCGCACAACCGCCTTCTCACGCCCCCACGCCCTCACCGCCACCCTGCAACCAACCCCTGATAATCGACATACGCCCGCCAGTACGCCCGACGGGAATCGACCTCGTCGTACTCCGCCCGAAGCTGTTTGTGCTTCACCTCCAGCAGTTCCAGCGCACTGACAGTCATCGCGTTGTACTGACGCAGCGTCTCGTCGACCAACTGCCCGCGAATAGGCAACAGTTCCGTCTGATACTTCTCGGCGACCCGATGGGTGCGCTCCAGCCGCTCGTCGACATCACGGATCGCCAGTTCCACCGCGCGCACCGCCTCCCGGCGCTGGTACTCCGTCTGTGCAATTTCGGCATCCAGCGCCTGACGCTGGCGTACACGCCGGTCGAACAGCGGGAGGTTCATCCGCAGCGCCGGGCCCACCTCCACGGCCCCGGGCTCGATTTCGGCGACCGCACCCACGCCGAGTTGCGGCAACCAGCCGCGGCGTCTCTCGATGCGCTGTTGTGCGTCCAGTTGTTCGCCGCGTTGTGCCAGCCTGTTCGCCTCCAGATGCCTCTGCCGGATCTCATCGGCCTGCTCGCCGGCCCGGTGGGGCTGCTGTGGCAACTCGGGCAACCCCGCCTCCACTGACCAGTCCTGTCGGTCAGGGTCGATGCCCAGCACCTCGTGCAGCGCATAGCCGGTACGGGTGGCTCGCTCCCGGGCGGTGATCACCTCCAGCTTCGCCGCCGTGGTATCGGCCTCGATACTGCGCAACTCGTCGTCGGCCAGATTGCCCGCCTCGTGGTGAAGCCGCGCCGCTTCCGCCAGCGCCTGTGCCGCCTCTGCTAGCGCCTCGGCGCGCTCCAACTGTTCGGTCGCCGCGGCGTGGTCGACCCACCGGTGGCGCACATCGGTGATAAACTCCACGATCTGCCCCGCCGCCTCTGCCTGTGCCGCCTCCACGCCCGCGTCGGCTGCCGCCACCTGTGCAGCCCGGTCGAACAGCCCCGTCACGTCGAACAATACCCCTGGCTCCCAGCGCTCAACACCCACCCCCGGGGGCGAAACGTAGGCTTCCATCTCGAACTCCGGATCCCCGATGCGCGCCTGCTGGCGAAGCCGCCCCTCTTCGACGTCGATCCGGCGCAGATCGGCCTGCACCCCGGGATGGTTCAACACCCCCACCTCTACCGCCTGCTCCATACCCAGCGGCTCGGCGAGCAACTGCTCAGTTCGGCGCTGCACTTCGGTGTCGTCCCGCTCTTCGCCCCAGGCCGGTTCGTAGTCGCCGGCGTCTTCGATGTGCGTCTGAAGCCCCCGCACCCCGTCGTCCGGTGCGGTGACGCAGCCGACCATCAGCATCGTTGCTCCAATGACAACGGCTATGCACCCTGCGCGGCTCACGCTCTCCCCCCGGGGGTTGGCGGTGACAAGTCGGACGGTCGTGGTCGATCGTGAACGCGCAGCCAGCGTCGGCAAGCAATGAGCTGCCGCTTTACCACCCCGCGGCTGTGTCTACCTTTGCCCCGTTCTACCACCACCGAACCGGGAGCAACTCAATGCAAGAGCAGTGGAACCTCGTCTACCGCGGACTCAACCCCGACCAGGAGGGGCTTCGCGAAGCGCTCTGCACCCTGGGCAACGGCGTCTTCGCCACCCGCGGCGCCGCCGAGGAACGCTATGCAGATGGAGTACACTATCCCGGCACCTACGTCGCCGGCGGCTACAACGAGCTGGCCAGCGAAGTCGCCGGACGCACCGTGGTCAACGAGGATTTGGTCAATTTCCCCAACTGGCTGTGGCTGACGTTTCGCCCCGAAGGCGGCCGGTGGCTCAATCTTCGGCAGATGGAGCTGCTCGACTACACCCAGGATCTGGACCTGCGCAATGGGGTGCTGCACCGCACATTTCGGGTGCGCGACGACCAGGGGCGCACCACCTCCATCCACAGCCGTCGCATTGTGCACATGGAACACCACCACCTCGCCGCCATCCAGTGGCAATTCACTCCCGAAGACTGGTCGGGTCGAATCGAAATTCAGTCCGGCATCGACGGGTCTGTGGTCAACGACAACGTCGCCCGTTACCGCCAGCTCGAAGACAAGCATCTGAAGGTGCTCGACTGCGGCACCGTCGCCCCCGAGGGAATCTACCTGGAGGTGCGCACCAACCAGTCGCACATCGAGATGGCCCAGGCCGCCCGCACACGCCTGTTCGGCGTTGACTGACAAGACGTGCACCGCCGGATTATCACCGACCACCCCGAAAAGATCTCCGAAATCCTCACCGTCGACGCCGACGAAGGCCAGAAGCTGGTCGTCGAGAAAGTGGTCGCCCAGTTTACCA
>SKMT01000582.1 GCA_007120915.1 Myxococcales bacterium
GGCGCTGGGAGGTGCGATCGTTGGGGGTTCAGCCATAACATTCAGTTGGTACGCACCATCCTGTTGTGACCTGTTGGAATTTCCCCGGCGAACTTCGCGCGTGCTCAGGGTTCACAACCAGATTTTGTGACGAATGGGGAGAAAAAAGCGTCATAACAACCATCAAGATTCCGAATTGGCACTGGTTGTCGCTGTTCTCAGCGCCTTCCGCGCCGCCTCCGCGTGCTCTTTCGCGCTCCGCGTCCAGCGCTCCACGTTCAGTTTCCGCGCCCTCCGCGCCCTCCGCGCCCTCCGCGAGATCCGCGTCTCCGAGTCTCCGTGAATTCCGCGCAGGAATCGTTGTCGCAGAAGAGCCACACCCGTTCCCAATTCCGATGGCCGTCTATCTTTCCTTTGTCTGATGCTTTCCAATCGACCTGTTGAGATCGCGTGGAAGTCTGGAGACAAAGTGAAAACAAATCGGAAATCGGAAGTCGGAAGTCGGAAGTCGGAAATCCGCCCCCCCAACCCCCCGTAACCCCCGCTATGATCAACATCACTGTCGCGATTGGTCGCCATCTGTATACTGCTGTCGCCCACTGATTTACGGCTGTCCATCGACCTACCCCCCCCAGGAGTTATGCCATGACCTATATTCGCAGCAAGAAGACACTGATCACCGGAGCAGCCAAGGGAATGGGCCGACGCATGGCCCTGGAGTTCGCCCGCCGAGGTGCGGAGCTGCTGCTCGTTGATATCGACGATGATGGGCTCGAAGAGCTGGCCGAAAAGCTCGAAGCCGACGGCCACACCGCCCACACCTTCAACTGCGACCTTTCGGACAAGTCCCAGATCGGTGAACTCAAAGAAGAGGTCGCCGATGAAGTGGGCCGCATCGACATTCTGGTCAACAACGCCGGAGTGGTCACCGGCGGGGGCTACGAAGACATCAGCGACGACGCCGACCAACTGATGCTGGACGTCAACATCAACGCCGTACACTGGATGACCAAGGCGTTCATCGGCGATCTGAAGCGTGGAACAGACACCCACCTGGTCAATCTCGCCAGCGCCGCCGGCCAGGTCGGTGTGCCCGGTCAGGTCATCTACTGTGCCTCGAAGTGGTTCGTGAATGGTTTCAGTGAGGCCCTGCGCATGGAGTTGCAGCAAGGCGGCTACAACCACGTCGGCATCAGCATCATCTGTCCCGGCTTCGTCGACACCGGAATGTTCGACGGTGCCAAGCCCCCGCTTCTGATGCCGATGCTCGACCCCGAATACGTGGTCGACAAGATCATGGATGCCATCGAAAACAACGAGCTGTACGTCCAGGAGCCGCTGATCGTCAAACTGACCCCGGCGCTTCGCGCCCTTCTGCCCCGCCCGGTGGTCGACACCATCATGGACGTTACCGGTGCCACCCGGTCGATGAAGGGCTGGAAAGGCCGAAAGAAGGCCTGACGGCGAATGGCGGGTGGTGGGTGTTAGGTGGTCGGTGTTCGGTGGTAGGTCGTGGGTGGTAGGTGGTCGGGGTTAGTGTTCGGAATCGATCGCTGCTGCTACGGTCGACAGCATGTGAAGCACTGCTGTGACGCGGTCGGCGTCGTTCACACCGATGCTGCGCCAGCGCACCTCGCCACCTTCGATGAATAGTTCGTCGCTGCGGCCAAGCACACCGGCCATCGCATCGATCACTTCCCGGTTTGCCAACGCCCGGCATAGTTCATCGGAGGCCTCTCCGACGATCTCGAACTGATCGTCGAAGTTACTTCCAGGATGTGGTGGCTCACTCTCCTCATAAGCCATCTTCTTGAACCCAAACTGGCTCTGTGCGGTCCCCAGGCCGAACAACCGTCCCAGTACCGACCGCCGGCGTATTCCCACATCACTGAACTCGCGCGCGCTGAACTCCACGCTGACATTGGTGAACTCCACATCCGTGGTTCCACCCGACATTCCTCCCTCGGCATGTTGCTCGACATCCACGCCCACCGTCGCCGCCCGCCCATCGACTTCACCTGCCAGCTTCCGGTACGTCGACGTTGTGTAGTGATCGTCGTTTAGCGCAAATCTTCCTCGCAACTGATCCCAGGACTCGACCGCCCGGTCTTCGGGGGTACCCCGCTTCAAGCGGTACGCCATCCCCAACGCCGAACACCCCACCACAAAGGCTATCCACATCCACAATTCCATGATGACCCCCGAATCGAGAACATTGTTCCAATCCGTTTCTGTTTACCGCATCAGGCTTCAGCTAAGCAAATGGCGGCCGGACACGACGCCTCGGAAATCATTGCACCGTCGAACCCGGGGCACCCTGAACTGCGGCTAGCCCCGGGCTACGGGACGAGCAACAACCCCTGGATAACTCCCCCAGCACCCAGATCCCAGCGCCCAGAGCCCAGCCCACCGCGCCGAAGGCGCCTACAGCTTTGCGGATTGGCCTTCCGACTGCATCAACATCTGCTTGTCCGTCAGCCACCCCATGTCCCGGAACCACGCTACTGTGTCTTTGAGCCCTTCTTTGACATCCGGATACTTGTACTCGTAGCCCACTTCCAGGGTTTTGCGGTTGCTCAGCCAGTAGCTGGAGCTGACGTACTCCGCCGATTGCACCTCGAACACCCTCGGGCGTGGCACCCCGAATGTTCGTTGCAGCCAGGTCCACAGCCTGGCAGCCCGCGCCATAATCGGATTGAGTATTGTCACGGGCACCAGCGGAATATCACGCATGTTTCGGCCCGTCAGAAGCGCAATGTAGTTGAGGAATTCGTAGTAGCTGATGATGCTGTTGTCGACGATGTTGAAGTCTTCGCCGATAAACTCCGGATGGTCACCGGCATAGATCGCAAACCCGGCGATGTCTTCGACGTGCACCGAGGTGGTGATGTA
>SKMT01000619.1 GCA_007120915.1 Myxococcales bacterium
CTGCAACCCCGGTGGTATCGGGCTGGACTGGCTGCCGGTGCAGGCGATGCGCCGGCGGTTCGATGACTGGATCGAGGAGTTTACCGAAGGAGCGGGCAACGACGACGGCCCGGTGCTCGCCTTTGTCTGTTCCGGCTCGGCAGGGCGGCGGCTCGACATCGACGAGGAGACGGGTCGGTGCGACGAGCTGCCCGGGTTCCGGGTGGTGTCGGTGCCCTGTACCGGGTGGGTGCAACCGCTGACGGTGGAGCGGGCACTCAGGAAGGGCGCCGCTGGAGTGCTGGTTGTCGGATGCAGCGAGGGAGAACCGCAGGTTCGGGAAGGCCACGAGTGGACGAAACGGCGGATGTCGGCGACCCGAGAGCCGAAGCTGCGCCGCGAAAAAATCGACGCCGATCGGGTGGGCTATCTGACGGTAGACCGCAGCCGGCCCGACGAGTTCATCACGGAGGCGAAGCGGTTCTACGCCCGTGTTCGGGGCGAAGACGTGGACGCCGTCGACGACGGAACCCGGCCGACGGGCCGCGTGGTGGCCGGGGCGGTGGTCGTCGCCGCGGTGACGGCAGCGGTGGTCACCGCCGGCAGTTGGATGCCCTACCCAGGCCCCCCCAAACAGGGGTCGAAGCTGGCGATGGCGATGAACCACTACGGTCAGCTCGAAGAGCAGTGCGAACCGATTCCCGAAGAGGAACGGGCCGACCAGCCGATGCACATGCAGCGCGAGGAGGAGTGCGAGCGCCGCCGCGCCGATGTGATCGTCGAGATCACCGTCGACGACGAGGTGATCTATGAGAAGGCCCACCGGCCCCGGGGGCTTGCCGGAGGTGGGCCTGCAACTATGCTCGACAAAGTGAGCGTCGAGCCCGGTGAACGGCAGGTGCGGGTGCGCGTTGCCGATGGAGCCGACGGGGAGTTTACCTACGAGTTTGAGCAGACCCTGCGGTTCGAAGATGGCAAACGCCAGGTGCTTCTGTTCGATACGGGCTATGAGTTTCGGCACTTTGCGCCGGAGTGATTCGGATCGCCCCCTCCGACCGCTTCGCGGCCACCTCCCCCGCCGGTTCCCGTCGGGGGAGGATGTGATGAGCCACCAACGGACATTCGGTCGTCTATGCCCACCGTTTCGAGAGCATTCATCAAGTCTGGCATCCTGTTCATGGTGCTGTCGCTGATCACCGGTGTGGCGGTGACGGCGCCGGAGTCCTGGGTGTTGCCCCGGTGGGTGGGGGCGCTGGAGACGATGCACTTTCACCTGTTTGTGGTGGGGTGGATCACACAGATGATCTTTGGGGTGGCGCTTTGGTTTTTCCCGAAATACAGCCGCGAGGCGCCCAGGGGCCCGGAGTGGGTGGGGTGGACCAGTTTCGGGACGCTGAATCTGGGGCTGGTGCTGCGGGCGATCTCGGAGACGGCCTACGCCGCCGGGGGCGCCGATGTGGTGTGGGGATGGGTGATGACGGTGGCGGCAGTGCTTCTGTTTGTGTCGGCGCTTCTGTTCGCGGTCGCGATCTGGCCGCGGGTCAAACCGCGGGGGAGGTGAGCCGATGCCGAAGCTGTCGATCTGGGCGATCCGGCTGGCGCTGGTGCATCTTGTGGTGGGCTGGGGGCTGGGGGCGGTGTTGATGGTCAATCGCGCCTGGGGCTGGTCGTCGGCGCTGTGGCGATGGGTGGAGGTGCACGTGGCGCTGGCGCTGTTTGGCTGGACGTTCTTGCTGGTGGTGGGTGTGGCGTTCTGGATGTTGCCGACCTTTGGCCGAAAGCAGGGCCGCAAGAAGGCGGCGGCGACCAGTGTGGTGGCCATCAACGCCGGGGTTTTGGCGGTGGTGGTGGGGATGGTTGTGGCCGGGCCCTGGGCCGTGGTCGCAGCCGGTCTGTGGGCGGTGGGGGCGGTCAGCTTCGGGTGGCACGCCTGGCCGCGGGTGAAAGCCTTCGGAGCCTGAGCAGGGCAGGGGCTTAAAATTCACCGTCTTCGAGAAAGGAGACGATCTTCTCGCGTACGTCGGAGCGGTTCATGATGAAGGTGTGGTGGGCGGGAACGACCTGGTGGTCGTCTTGTTCGTCGAGCTTTGACTCCTCGACGCTGACTTTTCCGTCGTGTTCACCGGCGATCACCCCGACGGGACGGTCCTCGATGGATTCGAGGTTCTGGACGGTGCTCTCCTCTTCGGTCATCAGCTCCTCGATGGGCTCTAAAAGCCAGCCCGTCCACGGAGCGTGGCGGTCGGCGCTGGTCGAGCCCTGATTGGGCGGGGCGAGCATGACCATCTTTCCGGTCTGTTCGGGCGGGTCGTTGGTCACCACCCAGCGGGCGATAATGTTGCCCAGGCTGTGGCCGACGAAGTGGATGCGTTTGGGTTCGAATTTGTCGTATTCGGCCAGTTCCTGGGCCAGTTCTTCGCCGAGCTCTTCGATGGTGCAGCAGGTGCTGGAGTAACCCCAGTTCAGCACTTTGTAGCCGGCTTGTTCCAGCTCCCATTGAACGGCGTACATCGCCATGGAGGTGCGGCCCATGCCGTGGAGCACGACGACCAGCTCGTGTTCGGGTACGGACTCATCGATCTGTTCGGTGGGGTCGTCGTCGCCGGGTTCGACGGCTTCATCGGCGGCGACGGCGTGGTGTTGGTGCTTTTCGGGCTCGCCGGCTTCGGAGTCGGAGCAGGCCGGGGCGACCATAAGCAACAGCAGGGCGACGAGCAGAAAAGCGGCTGTTCTGAGTGGCTGGTTCATCGTTTGCTCGCCGGTTCAACTGCGGAAAACAGATCATTCGTCCAGCGGTCGTCCAAGGGTAGTTCGCTGACCACGGTAGTCACAGTCGCGACAGACCCGCGGCTGATGCTGCAGCACAACAATGATAACACCA
>SKMT01000578.1 GCA_007120915.1 Myxococcales bacterium
CCACCAACCACCCACCACCCACCACCGACCACCGACCGCCGACCACCTGGTTGCCACCGCCCCGCCACCCACTTTATGGTTGCCCGCCGAATGGACCGCACCTACCGAGGAGTCGCCGATGGACACCCAGGAAGCACTGCTGAATCGCCGCACCATCCACCGCTACACCGACGAGCCGATCCCCGACGGGGTGGTCGAGCGGGCGTTGCAGGCCGCGATTCGCGCCCCCAATCACAAGCTGACCAACCCCTGGCGGTTCACCCGGGTTGGCAAAAGTACCCGCCAGAAACTCACGGAGTTGGGTATTCAGCTCAAAGCCGAGAAAAAGGGGGGGATCGACGACGACTACGAGCAGTTTTTGCGTGAGAAGTACGGCAATCCCGCCGAACTGATCGCCGTCAGTCAGGTGCTCGACGACGACCCGTTTCGGCGCAAAGAGGACTATGCGGCGACGGCGGCGGCGATTCAGAACTTCTGTCTGTCGCTTTTTGCCGACGGCGTCGGCTCCAAGTGGAGCACCGGATCGATGACCCGCCATGACGACACCTACGCCTGGCTCGAAATCGACCCCGACGTCGAGGAAATCGTCGCCTTCCTGTGGGTCGGCATGCCCGAAATCGTGCCCGATCCCCCTCGTATGTCCCTCGATCAGGTGGTGCGCGAAGTGCCGTAAGCCGTCCTGGTTACTCGTCGATCGGCGAGCCGAGCCGCTCGGGATAGAGTTGTACCGAGACTCCGGCGGCCCACCCTTCCAGCTTCTGCTGCAACAGTTGTTTACGGGCCTCCGTCTTCAGCTCGTGTTCTACGTGCAGCTTCGCCGCCTCTTCGTCGACCTCACGGGCCTCGAACACCTCGTCGATGCGGATCAGATGCCAGCCGAAGCTGGTCTTCACCGGCTCTGAGAGCACCTCTCCCGGCGGATCGTTGTCGGCCACCGTCTCCGCCCCTTCGGCAAACTCCGGGACCACGGGCACCCAGCCGCCGGGCAACTGATTGGGGTCGAACTCTTCGCCGGCGCGCGGAAACCGCATGTGTTCGTTCACCGTCGCCTCGAACTCGTCGGGCAACACCTCTTCGTTCAGTTGTTCGGCCACGTCCCGAAGCGCGTCATTGTCGACCCGATCGCCGAGCAACTGCTTTGCCTGGTCGACGTAATCAAGGGCCTGATTAAACAGCGCTTGACGTTCGTCGTCGTCCAACTCCACCTCTTCGCCGTCGTCGCCCTCCAACTGTTCGGGCACCAGCACCACCAGGTGGCTGGCCCGAAGGCCTTCGGGAGCGCGCCGAAGCCCCATGACCCGTTCGAGCTGCGACGCCCGTTCCTCTTCATCGACCTCAGCCGGTTTTTCGACCTCTTCGAGAAGCAGCGCCGAAACCATTCCCTGTCGGCGGGCAAACTCGACTTCTCCCCGCTCGTGATAGCCCTCATCGCGGGCCCGGGCGGCCAGAATCTCTCGCTCCACAACCCGCTCGACGACCTCTTCGACCGATTTGTGGGGCATATTGCGCCAGGCCGCCTCCACGTCCTGCACGCCAATCGGCGTCCCGTCGACCTCGGCGACGACATCGTCGTCATCGGGCGCAACGCTGTGGGCCATCGCCCATGCATCATCGGGCTCGGGATGCTCGATGGTCCGCTCGTCGTCACACCCCATCGCCGCGAGGGCCACCAGCAGCACCACCGCCACAGTGCCCCCGCCCCGTTTTACCACTTGTACAACCGTCGTCATCGCGAACTCTCATCGATCGATGCCACCGCCAGCCGGCATATATCCACACCGGCTCTGACCACCAATAATGCCACCACCATCGTCAATAATCCGGCCACGTAGTCCGCCCGGGCCAGAAACTCCACGGCGCGGTAGAAAAAATAGGCGCTGCCCACCACAAATCCCACCCCAAGCACGTCGTATAGCGTCGCTCTCAGTTTCATCACGGATCCACCCATCTCATATCAGCCACCACACCGAAAGCAGGGTGCCCACCAGCAGAGCCACCAACCAGACGGAAATCCTCGTTCGAAGCCGGCCGGGCTCGCCTAACAGCCGGCGTTGGCGTTGGGGCAGCGCAGAGCGCCGACGGTGATACTCCCAGTTCAACGCCGGCAGAATCGCCGCCATGTACACTGCGACCATCCACCCCAGATACAGCGCCACCACCATGAACAGATGCTGGCTTCGCGCCGCGTCCTCTCCGTCCAGCCCCGCCAGACTCTCCTGGATCGGCGCCGCGAAAAACAGCGCCCAACTGATGGCGACGAACAACACCGCCACCGCCGAAAACCGCACCAGCACGAACCGCCGAAACCGTCTCGCATACCCATCGCCCGGCGGTGTCTCAGCCGGTCGCACGTCGTCTTCACCGCGATGGACCATCTCCTCGGGCCGGCCCGCCGCCAGCGCCAGATACACCCCGAATGTGACCACCGCCGCCACCAGTGATTGCCCGCCGGACAGCGCCTCCCACTCGACCTGGGACATCAACGCCAGCCCGGGAACGAAGCTGATCGGATACACCGCCAGCCGCCCCGCCGGATGGCGCCACACCACGGCAACCACCGCCGCAATCAGCGGCAACAGTTGGATCAGCGCCACCAGCTCCGAGCCGTCGTCACTCTCCAGTTCCGCGGCCACCCCCGGTGCCAGAAGCTGAACCCACAGCCCGGCGGCCACCACGGTCATGGCGATGAACCACAGGCGGCGATTCCATCGACCCTCTCGAAGCGGCCGGTCACCCTCCGTCTGGTTCATCTCGTCGCGCATCGGCGAAGCCTCAGTGAATCTGAAGGATCACCTCTTTGGGCTCCCCATCACGTAGCAGATCGACGCGGATTTCGTCGGCGTCTTCCAGCGTCTCCCATGCCTCCATGTAGTCCTCGGGCTGCTCCAGGCGCACCAGATTGACGTGGGTGACCACATCGCCGACCTCTAGATCCGGCTTCATGTGCGCCTCTGCGGTCTGCGAGACGTCCACCAGCTTAAACCCGACGAACTCATCCTCTTCGTGCACCGGCTCCGCCTCCACATGCTGCATCACCACGGCGGGCCCGAAACTCTTGAGCCGCTGCACTTGCTGCTCGGTGACAACCCCCGGCTCGCCGCTCGGTTCGACAGCAGGTTCGCCGGCTCCCGGCTCTTCTCCCACCTGTCCATGTTCTCCCGGATGCGACGGAGGAGGCGCCGGCTCGTAGTCTTCGCTGTCTTCGGCCGGCGGCTGGCCGACCACCTCATCGGGCCCGTCGTCCTCCGGCGCCGACGCACATCCCGCGGTCCACACCAGCATGGCGCCGGCGGTGATGATCACCACGGCGGCCCACCATCTCGAAGTTCGTTCTCTACTCATCGATCACTTCCTCTGTTGCATACACCGGCAGTCCCGGCGGCCACTGAACGTCGGCACCCAAATTACCACGCCCGATCCGGCAGACCAACGGCACCTATTGGTCCCGGTCCAACCGCCGCAACATCTCCGCCTCGCTGGCGAATTTGAACTCATCGACATCCCGGCGTTTTGCCTCCTGCTTTTCCATCTCTTCGATGCGCTGCACATCGGCGTAGTCCACCGCCTTCGGCGCCTCTTCGCTAAGCAGTGCTTCGACCCCCTCCATCGCCTGATCGAAGGGCTCGGCGCCGGTGGGGCTGACGGGAAACTCTCCGTTCAGAAAGGCCAGAATCTCGTCGCATCCGCGCACCGCATCTTTGCGGGCCTTGCCGACGAGCCCGTCCGACGCCTTGCGGGCCCACCCGATCAGGAAGGTGTCCCAGATCGGCTCCTGGGCATCCGGGTCGTAGGCCATGTACCGGGGCCGCTCCGGGTGCTTCTCCCAGGGTTGTGGTACCGTGGCGAACATATCTCGTCCCCGCTTCGACAGGGGCAACCCCAGCGCCGGCTCCACGGCATCACCGATGGCAAACACCACGGTGTCGCAGTCGATGGTCTCGTACTGACCCAGCGGCTCGATGCCGGCGCGCCCCTCCGGCTCGTCGGGCTCGACCAGCCTGGTCTTCTCACAGACCAGCCCCTGGACCTGCCCGGCGTCGTCGACCTCGATGCGAACGGGCCGACGAAGAAATCGCATCCGAAAGTCGGTATCGCTGCACCGCTCCAGCGGTTCGTCCACATAGCGAAGCAGCGCCTCTCGGTGCTCTTCCGGCTCCTGGCCGATGGCCTCCATCGCCGACCCGACACGGTCGAGCTCGGCGTGAATCGCCTCCTCGTCGAGCGCCCCGCTGACGATCTTAAACTCCTTGCGGGTGAACTTGCGCTCTGCCGGGCCTCGCCGGGCCACAGCGGTGACTGTGTCCACCTGTTTCTCACAGACCATCCAGTTGACGATGTCCATGCAGACGTTGCCCATGCCCACCACCACCACGTTGTCCCCCACCGGGTATTCTCGCTCGCTGAACGGAGGAAGGTGGTTGTAGTGGTACACCAGGTCCTTGGCGTGAAACACCGACTCCGCATCTTCGCCGGGCAACCCCAGCCACTTCGTGCCCTGTGCGCCCACGGCGACGATGCGGGCGCCGAAGCCGACCTGGCGCAACTGCTGAAGCGTGATGTCCGCCTCTTCTCCGACGGTGACATTGCCGAAGTAGTGCACGTTCTCCCGGCTCAGAATCCGCCGGAAGTAGGCGCGCAGCCCCATTTTCATCTTCTGTTTGGTCGGATAAATCCCGAACTCCGCAAGCCCCCCGGGCTTGATGTCCCGATTCAAAATCACCACCTGATGGCCCTCACCGGCCAACACTTCGGTGGCGTACAGGCTTGCGGGACCGGCACCGATCATCGCCAGGGTGTACTGCTCGTTTGCCATCTCGTCTCTCTGCTCTGTTGGAAATCCTACCGGGTTACAACGACGCTTCGACGCTCTTCTCGAAGCGCTGAACATCCTCTTCGAGTGCTCCGGCCGCCTCCTTCCAGAACTCAACACTGCCCAGATCGGCGTCCAGATACTTCTGGGCCAGCGGCTCGCAGCGCATCCGACCCGTATCCGCCAGCAGATCGTCGAGCCCGTCGCGGAACGTCTCGTCGTCCAGCGCCCGCTGATACACCGCCCGGCTGAACAGATATCCAAAGGTGTAGGGGAAGTTGTAAAAGGGCAGCCCGGTGATGAAAAAGTGCAGCTTCGAAGCCCAGAACAACTCGTCGACGCCGGCGACCGGGTCGCCGTAGGCACGCTCGAAAACTTGACGCGTCACATCGCTGAGCAACTCCTCATGCAACCGGCCTTCGGCGCGAAGCTCGTGCATCTTCTTTTCGAGCTGGAATCGCGCCGGAATGTTGATCAGAAATGCCGTCGCCCGCTCCAGGCGCTGATCCAGCAGTGCCAGGCGTCGTTGTCCCCCGGCCTGGCGCAGCGCCGCCTGTTCGACCAGCGCCTCCACCAGCGTGCTCGCCGTTTCGGCCAGCCCCATCGGCATCTGTCGTTCACTGGCGGGCAGCTTTTTCATCACCATCCCGTGGTAGCCGTGACCCAGCTCGTGGGCCAGTGTACTCACTCCCGAAGAAGTGCCGCCGAAGGTCATGAAGATTCGAATCTGGCCCGACACCGGAAAGGACGTACAGTAGCCGCCCTGGCGCTTGCAGGGCCGGTCTTCGGCCTCCACCCACCGCCTGGCGAGCGCATCGCGGCAAAACGATGCCATCTTCGGGGAAAACTCTTCGACCTGATCGACGATAAACTGCTGAGCCTCTGAATAGCTGATCTCTTTGGCCTCCTCGCCGACGGGAGCACGCAGGTCGTACCACTGGAGCCGATCCACACCGATGAGGCGGGCCTTCGCCTTCAGATAGCGCTGCAGCACCGGTTTGAATTCCCGGGCGGCCTCGAACATCGCCTCGATGGTCGACCGTTCCACCCGGTTGACCTCCAGTGGATCGGTCAGACAGTCTCCCCCGCGCTCTTCGTACAACGTGCGCTGGGTGCCCCGGATCGCGTGCAACGCCGACGCACAGACCGGCGACGCCTCCTTCCAGGCATGCTGCAGCCCTTCGAAGGCGGCTCGGCGCACGCTTCGGTCGGCGTTGATCATCAAATTCTTCGCCTGACCCACCGAATAGGTCTTCATCTGCCCGTCGCGCTCAATCTCCACTTCCAGCCGACCGCTGACCTCCGAGTACAGCCGCCCCCAGGCGTGCAATCCGTCGCGGTTGAGCTTCGCCGCCAGCATCTCCCGGCCCCGATCCATCGCCCGCTGAGCATCACTGCGAAGCTCTTCGAGCCACAGCGTCATCTGACCGAATCGCTCATCATCGGTAAACAGCGCAAACTGGGCGTCGTCGATGTTCCGAAAGGTCGACTCCAACTGAACTCGCACCTGACGCATCGCCGTCTGAACGTCGTCGAGCCGCGACGGCATGCGCATCGCCTCCGCCTCGTCGGTGTGCGCCGACGCCAGCGCCCGGGCGAAGGAGCCGGCCTCGCGCAGCCGATCCGAAATCTGGAAGTATCGATCAAAGAACTGACGCCACCGGCCCAACTGCCCCTGTTCTTGCGGCAGCTCCAGCGCTGCAACTTCCTGCTGCAACTCGTCGACCTCCCGGTTCAGCAGCTCCACTTCCCGATCAAATGATTCCGACTCTACTCCTCCTTCAAAAATCGGGTCCAGATCCCAGCTCGGATCTTCCACGGGAAATTGCTCGCTCATCGCTGCTCCTGCCTCAATAGTTTCACGGTGTTGTCGTCTGCCGGCTCTCATCAATTCCCCACCGACTGCGGCGCACCATAATCACCACCTGCTGCCCTTACAACGTCCCAAGCGCCCAGCGCCCATTCTTGGCTCCACCCCCGTCACCCTTTAGGCTAAGGCGTGTCCACCGCCTTACGACGTCGGTCCTTTCATGTTGTTTGATACCGTTTCCTGGCTCTACACAACTGTCGAACCCTATCTACCGGTGCTGGTCACCGGCTTCCTGTTGTCTGCCTCCACCATCACTTCGCTGCACATCATCCTGTCGCGGCGTGATCCCGGCTCGTCGATCGCCTGGATTGCCCTGGTGTGGCTGGCCCCAGTCCTCGGCGTTATTTCCTACCTGTTGTTCGGAATCAATCGCATCCAACGCCGCGCCGAAAGCCTCCGGGAGCCGGAACAGCCCTTTATCAGTGAGCCCGACGTCACCCCGGTGACACCGGAAGAACTCGACGAGATGCTGCCGCGGCGCGGCTATCACCTGCGACAACTGTTGCCACTGGTCGAGCGGGTGGTGGAACGTCCCCTGCTTCCCGGCAATCGCATCAAACCGCTGTTCGACGGCGATCAGGCCTACCCGGCGATGCTCGAGGCCATTGAGCAGGCCGAACGCTCCGTCACTCTCGTCTCCTATATCTTCGACAACGACGACACGGGGCATCGCTTCGTCGGCGCCCTGGAAGCGGCCAAACACCGGGGTGTGGAGGTCCGGATACTCATCGACGCCGCCGGGCTGCGCTACTCCATCCCCTCGATCTACACCCGTCTTCGCCGCGCCGGGGTCAAAGCCGCGCGGTTCCTCCCGTCGGTGTTTCCGCCCCATATCATGAGCGTCAACCTGCGCAACCACCGCAAGATCATGGTCGTCGACGGCAAGATCGGGTTTACCGGAGGCATCAACATCCGCTCCCACCACGTGCTGGAGAGCGAACCGAGCTTTCCCGCCCGAGATTTGCACTTCAAAGTCGAAGGGCCGGTGGTCGCCCATCTTCAGGAAGTGTTCGTCGAGGACTGGGAATTTACCACCAACGAACAGCTTCGCGGCCCCGACTTCTTCCCCTCCATCGGTGAGGTGGGCGGGGCGATGGCCCGGGGCATTCCCGACGGGCCCGACGAAGATATGGACAAACTGCGTTGGACCATCCTCGGCGCCATCAGCTCCGCCGAACAGCGCATCCGCATCGTCACTCCCTATTTCATCCCGGACCCGTCGATGGTCTCCTCGCTGGCCGTGGCCGCACTACGGGGAGTGCAGGTCGATATTATCCTGCCGGAAGTCAACAATCTGCCCTACGTACACTGGGCGTCGATGGCGCACCTTCGCCCACTGTTGAAGAGGGGCTGCCGCATCTTCTTTACCCCTCCGCCCTTCGACCATTCCAAGCTGATGGTCGTCGACGGCCTCTGGTATCTGCTCGGCTCGGCAAATATGGATCCCCGCAGCCTGCGGCTGAACTTCGAGTTCAACGTCGAATGCTGGGACCCGGAACTGGCCGAACAGCTCGACGCCTATCTGGACGCTCAGATTGAGGAATCGAACCAGATCACCCTCGAAGAGTGGGAACACCGCTCTCGCCTTACAAAGCTGCGCGACGGTGCCGCCGCACTTCTGTCTCCCTATCTGTGATTACGCCACAGCTTCTGAACCTTCTTTAGCAGCGCCGACGATGCCACCTCCGGAAGTTCCTGTGCGCTCACCCAGCGCCACCCCTGGGGGGCCTGACCGGCGCGGGACAGCTCCAGTTGATGCACCTGAACCTGCAGGCGACGGTGCGAGAACAGATGGGTCACCTCCCCGGGCACCTGCTGCAGTTGGCCCACTGGCTGCCCACAGCCCTCCCGCAGCCGTTCGGCCAACGCCTCTACCCCCGGCCACGTCTCCCCCTCGTATTCGACGCCGGGAAACTCCCATAGCCCGCTTAGCAGCCCCGTTTCGGGGCGGCGGCGAAGCAAAAACTTCGTGTCCTCCCCGTCATCGTAAAACACCACGCAGCATCGCGCGCGCATCGGCTTTTGATCAGGCCGATCCCGGGTCTGGGGATACCGCGTCGGCTCCCCCTCGGCGAAGGCCGCACAGAACGGGCGTACCACGCAGGACGTGCATTGCGGCGAGGCCGTCGTGCATACCTGCGAGCCCAGCTCCATGAGTGCCTGGTTAAAATCTCCCGGCCGTTGCGAATCGACCAACTTCCCGGCGAGATCCCAGATCTGTTGTTTCGCCGGAGAGCGCCGCGGTTTTCCCTCGATGGTGAACAACCGTGCGATCACGCGCATCACATTGCCGTCGACCAGCGGTTCCACCCGTCCGAAGGCAATCGAGGCGATCGCCCCCGCGGTGTAGGGACCGATGCCCGGCAACTCCCGCAGCTCGTCGACCGTCGAGGGCACCTGGCCGTCGCGTTGTTCGACCACTTGTTGTGCCCCTCGATGCAGGTAGCGCGCCCGCCGGTAGTAGCCCAGCCCCGACCACAACTGAAGCACCTCCTCGACCGACGCTTCTGCCAGCGCTTCGACGGTGGGAAACCGCTCCATCCACCGCTCGAAATAGTCGACCACCGTCTGAACCCGTGTCTGCTGCAGCATCACCTCCGACACCCATACCGCATACGGGTCGTGTTCCCCTCGCCAGGGAAGATCCCGGCGATGGCCGTCGAACCACTCCAGCAGCGCAGCCCGGAACTTATTGCGCTTCTTCTCACTCCTCACAGTCTTCTTCACACTCCAGCACCGGGCATTCCCGGTCATCCTGGGTCTGCACCACGTCACAGCCGGGCCTGCACTCCGGTTCCATCACCGCCGGGCAGCTTCTGCATTGCTCGCTGCCTTCGTCGTAGTACTCGTCGTCGGTACAATCTCCCGGCCGATCGCTTCCTTCCCCGCCTCCACAACCGATTAGCACCGCCACCGCGGCCAGCGCCGCAATACGTTTCAGTCTTCTCATTTACTTGCCTCTCCAACGTCTCGGAACACTCCTCGTACTCCCCCGCATTCCTACCAGCCCCCCACCACATTTGGCCAGCCAACACCACATGATCCCAGTCATTCTGCCCCCCTTCGCCCCCGCACGTGTGATTGCACAACACGGGCGCTGTTTGTTACCGTGAGCGCCACTGTGGTAGTTCAATCCTGACAGGATTCGTTGCCACCGTCATCGTTGGTGCGCACACTGCGGAATGAAGATGAGTTCAACGACCCGCGTCGGGACGGTTATCGAAGAGAAGTTCCGTCTCGATGAAAAGATCGGCGAAGGCTCGATGGGGGCGGTCTACCGAGGGACTCAGTTGATGGTCGACCGCACGGTCGCCGTCAAGCTGCTTCACCCGGGATTTGCAGGCCACGACAAGATCCAGGCCCGCTTCGAGGTCGAGGCCCGGGCAATCGCCCGGCTGAACCATCCCAACTGTATCACGCTGTATGACTTCGGGTATTCCGAAGAGATGGAGGCGTTTTACACCGTCGTCGAATACATCGACGGCATTCCCCTCGAACAACTCACGGCCTCCCGTCCCCCGGTCAGCCGGGTTGTGGAGTTGATCAAACAGACCGCTTCCGCGCTGGGACATGCCCACCACCACGGGATTCTGCACCGCGATCTGAAGCCCGAAAACATCATGATCGCCGAGATGACCGACGGCTCGGAGATGGTGAAAGTGCTCGACTTCGGCATCGCTCAAATCATGCAGGGCACCGCCGAAGAGGACGACGACTTCGAGACCGATCGGCTCACCCGTGTCGGCGAGGTCTTCGGCACCCCGCCCTACATGAGCCCCGAACAATCGAAGTCGACCCACGATCTGACCACAGCCACCGATATCTATTCGCTGGGCATCATTTTTTACGAGCTGCTCGAAGGCCGACTGCCCTTCATGGCCGATACTCCCGTCGAGATCATGGCCATGCACCGCAGCGAACCTCCCCCGCCGATGAACCGCCCCGGTATCCCCGAGCCGGTGGAGTCGCTGGTGTTCCAGATGCTCGCCAAAGATCCGGAGCAACGCCCCGATGGCGGCGAAGCCATCGCCGAAGCGCTCGACCAGATCCCGGATGACCAGCTCGATGAACCGGCCCCCGGCGGTGACTACGAGGTCGAGCCGACCTTCGTGACTCCTCCCGATGAAAGCGGCAGTGTCGAAACC
>SKMT01000661.1 GCA_007120915.1 Myxococcales bacterium
ATACAGCGGACCTCCACAACGACAACCCGGTGCCGGCCAACACGACTGCTCAACTGGTCCGGCTCCGACCGCAGGGTAAATTGTCGAATCTATTGGAATCATCGTTTGTTTCTCGTCTCCTCTCACCCACCGCCGGCCCGGCCTGGCCAATTGTGATATCGCCGGGGCTGGCAACGGGGTCGAGTCAATCGTTGCGATGCTCGTTGTCGATTCGGCGAAAGCGTCGAACAGACCCTTCCGCTCCCTGCACTACTATTATCGAAATTTTGGACCCCGATTTTGCGTATAGGGTTAAAATTTATCCGTCAGGATGTGCTGAGATCGGCGCTGATATCCTTATGGGGTCTGGATATCCGGAGCCGGAGAATGGTTTCGGGTTTTTTTCACTCTCCGTTGTTGCTACGCTCAGGTGTAACCCGATTATGTTGTCGATGGGCCCCGGTGCACCGTGTTGTCGGTGCAAGAATTGGCCTCGTGGAACGGCAGAAATAGACTTTAGTCGATGAGGGTGACCGTGATGATTCGGTCGAAAGTGGCGATGATCGCGGTGGCGAGTGTTGCGATAGTGATGGTTGGCTGTGAGGGAACGGCCGATGGAGATCAGACGGTTGCCCATCACTATGATGACGACGTAAGCGAGGAGTTACCCGCCGTAGGCGCCAATGAGAAGCCGATGAGCTGGGCCGACGGCCCGTCACTGTGTACCTGGACGCATTCCGTAGACGCTACCGTGGTGGGGGAATTGGTGGAGGTGACGCACACGGAGGCTCCGATGGTGTCATCGGAAGGGGACCCCTGGGTGACCAGTTGCGGTGGGTGGGTCAATGATGCGTTTCGTCTGACCCTGGCCGTCGAAGAGGTGGTCGGTGAAGAGCAAGAGAAGGTGGTCGATGATGCCGGGCAACTGGTAGTGCACGGCGGTCACGGACATCTTGATTCGTTGACTGGGCTTCCACAGGAGGGTCAGCGGGTGGGGATGGCGGTGCATCAGGTGCCGGAGTTCGGACTGCCCGATGATATGCAGGGCAACAGGGTGTGGTCGTTGATGGGTGAGCTGATGTTTCAGGAGCGCGACGACGACGGTTCCGGCATCGAGTTTCAGCAAGTGTATGCGCGCACTGAAGCTCCACCCACGGGGGTAGAAGGTAAGTCGGTGGAGGAAGTTCAGCGGCAGATGGACGATTGTGAGTCGACCGAGGAGGCGGAACAACGTCGAGAGTGGGTATGGGAGATGTGGGGGCCCGGCACTGACGGACAACTCGAAGAGTCGGGACCGGGCGAGCCACTAAATTATCTGGCCGCTCACTGTGTGGAGTAGTTCGCAGAGTGCGCGACGCCGGGGAACAGTTGTCCCCGGCGTCGATTGGAGTCGATGACGACGGTTATGCGCCCGGCCGCCCGCCCAGGGTCAACTGCTCGGTGACCTCGCCGGGAAGCGCATCGAGTTGCTTGAGCACCTCCAGGGTGTCGATGATGTCGTAAGCATCGACCATCTTCCCGTTATCATCGAAGGTGATGATGTTGCAGCCCAGCACGTTCATGTCGTTGTTGCTGGGTTCGAGCCCGTAGAAGTTGCCGCTGTGAGTGCCTCGCTGGCGGTAGAGCACCGCCACCTTGTTGTTGCCGGTGGGGAACACCTCTTCGACGGTGACACTCATGTTGGAGAATGCCTCGTCATAGGTGCGGTAAAATTGGATGAATCCGTCCGGCCCGTGCGCTTCCTCGCCGCTGGTGGAGCGATAGGTGAAGTCATCGGCCAGATACTGGCTGAACTCATCGGTGTTGCCTTCCGAGAAGATGCGGAAACTGTCGCGGGCTTTCTGTTCGAGCTGTCCTGTGTCGACCATGGGGAAACCTCCCGAGGTTTGGGGAAACGTGTGGGCGCTTTGTGCCGAATGCTCAAAGCGCTCTGGACGGGAAGCTAATCACCCCTTCGGGGACGTGAAACGGTCAGTCCTGTTCCCATTGAAGCTGTGGGCGGTCGTCGCCCATCTTCCAGATGTCGTCGAAATCAAACCCCGAGAAGTTCGATTCGTCACCGAATTCAGCATCGGTTAGACCGGTGCCGCCGTCGCTGGAGTCGAGTCCGCTGGAGTCGGTGTCCCAGTAGCAACTGCCGACGGTGCCGTCGTTTTCGCCGATCAATCCGCCGACATCGTTGTCGCCGCTGACAGCGCCCGTAGAGTAGCTGTGCAGTACGGCGCCGTTGATTTCACCTGCGAGCCCGCCGACCTTGTCGTCTCCCTCGACGTCTCCCGTGGCATATACGTTGTTGATTTCGTTGGTGGTGCGCCCGGCGAACCCGCCGGTCTGGTCTTCACCGATGACATCGCCGGTGGCGAAAGACTCGTAGATTTCGCCGTCGACAATTCCACCGACGAATCCGCCGGTCTGGTTTGCGCCGGTGACATCTCCGCTGGCTTCGCTGTTGGTGATCACAGCCGGATCTCCTTGAACAAACCCGAACCCCATCGATCCCACGAAGCCACCGGCCTGGCTGTTGAGGTTATTGTCAGAAGCAGCGATTTCGACGTCACCGCTGGCGGCTGAATAGCTGATGGCAGACTCGATGGACATAAAACCGACGAAGCCTCCTGCAACCCAGTCACTGGTGACATCACCGGTAGCAACGGAGGCAGTGATCTCTCCGTTGTGTGATCCGGCGAGTCCTCCGGTGTAAAACTCACCGACTACATCGACGTGGGCCTCAGATTCGGAAATCGTGCCCAGGTTGCTGCCTACGAGCCCCCCGACATTGGAGTCGCCTTCGACATCGCCGTGGCTGACGGCTTGTTCGATCACCGCGTCCTGCTCGGAGCGGCCAACGAGCCCGCCGGTCTGGCTTTCACCGGTG
>SKMT01000632.1 GCA_007120915.1 Myxococcales bacterium
ACTGAAACGCGGCACCGGCGAGATGACAGCGCTAGATTTCGAGTTGATCCGAGTGCAGATGTACCCATTGCGGTACCTCAAGCGAGGAGCGACCGAAAGATAGCGCTGTCAGCCGGCGAGACGTACGTTTCAGTTAAATTTCCGTTCGTTTAGCCGTAGTAATCTCGTCCCTTGGTCCACTCTCGCTGAAGCAGTGCGTGTAGCTTCCCGGCCAGAAAACTCGCCCGATCGTGGTGTCTGACCACGTACGGAAAGAAATGGTCGACACCGCTGATCTCGGCGCCGAAATCGGCAGGGCGCCTGGTGTCGACACCAATTTGCCCGACCGAATCCAATCCGAAAGCTGGTTTTTCAGCGATTTGGGCTGATCGTCGGAAAGCGCCAACCTTCCCGGAGTTCGAAAAATGACCGCGCGCGATAGTTTTCGACGAGCTGATCAAATTTCATGTAAGCTCTCCACAGATTCCTATGGACAACCTACACGAAAGCACGCGTTAATCTAGGAATCCATACCCGGTATTCATCCCCCTTTCTTCTCTCGGGCGCGTTTCACATTTCAGAAGGAAGGCGGCTCTTCTGCGACGACCAAACTACGCAACCAAAGCCGGATTTCGACGCCAGCAGGCACAAAATTGCTCGGGGGAAGAGCCCTATATCGCCATGGTTGTGATGTCTAACTACGATCAATGTGCCGAGAGAGTCATGCTTTACGGTTTTCAGAGCCCTGCGTGCCTTGCGCCGCAGGTGAATAGCTTTGGACAGCTAGCTTGCGACAACCCCCAACATCTTCCGTGTCCGGCGGGCTTGACCCGCGGGACACGCAGCGGCGGGACAAGCCCGCCAACAACCAGGGGGAAGCTACCGTTTCTAGCTGTCCAAAGCGGTTCACCTGTGGGATGAACCCACAGGGCCCTGAAAACCCAGAAAACAACCGCTTTGGCGTCGGCACAATCAACCCGCCCCCCGGCAAAACCATCAAACACCGAGCCACCGAAACGCCCGGCGCAGCTCGGCGACCCCGTCGGTTTCGTACCACTGACCGTGGGCGATGACGATGCGCTCGGGCTGCCAGCCGATCATCTCGCGGGCACAGCGGCGTGCCTCGTCTTTGTTGCCAACAAAGGTGAGCCGATAGTCGAGAGGGGCGCGGCCATCGGGATCGGCAATCCCGGCCAGCTTCATCAGGCATCGGTACCCCGCGGGCACGCGGTGCAACTCGAAGTTTTCGATCAGATCAGCGAGGATCAGCGTTCGGGTCGTCCGGTGGAAAAAGACGATCTCGTCCATGACCCGGCTTCCCCGAAACCGCATCTGATCGATCTGGCCGACCCAGGGCTCTTCGGGTCCGTCTCCCAGGTCCCGGTCAAAAGCAACCTCGATATTCTGCGATGCCGCGCGCTTACGAACTCCGGGGGACGCCCAGGCGGTCGCCTCCGGGTAGTGGTCCTTCCAGTCGGCGATGTGGGCGTAGTGAATCTTGTTGGGCGACACCAGGTGGGCGACATCGCCGAGTTCGTCGAGCTTCTGGCTGAGCCCTTCGTCAAATTCGGTGGGAGAGTGCACGAAGAGTTCGCCGTTTTCGAGGCGCACCACAGTCATCCGCGTGGGAAACGGCATCGAGCCCGGGCCGATGCTCATCCGTACAATGGGGCCGTCGACAATCCAGAGATCATCGTCGACCGGCTTCAGGGTGTTGATCGGCTCGTACAAATCCATCGGATGAACCTTGCGCATCTTCGGGAGACGGACTGGTCAGTTCACCTCCGAGGTCATCCGCTCCTCGGGCAGTATTCGACGTATCTCCTCGAAGGGGATTACGCCGTTCTGGACCAGATTCAGCGCCGCCTCCCGCATCGGAACCAGCCCCGAGTCGAGACACCTCTGTCGCAATTCGTCGACCTGTAGCCGGCGGGAGATAGCACGGCGAATCGATGCGTTGACCCTCAGAAACTCCACCACGGCGACCCGTCCATGGGTGCCGCGCTGTTCGCATTGGCCACAGCCCTGGCCGCGATAGGCCTGAAACCCCTCCGGGATCCCGCCCGGAAAGACCTCCGCGGCGATCTCCGGATCCGGCGATACCGGCTGGCGACACCCCCTGCAGATTCGCCGGGCCAGCCGCTGGGCGATCACTCCCATCAGTTCGCTGGCAATGGAGTTGGCGTGCATCTGCAGGTCAAACAGCCGTTGAACGGCGTCGACGGCGTCGTTGGAGTGCAGCGTCGACAACACCAGATGTCCCGTCTGAGAGGCGCGAATTGCCTCCAGGGCGGTCTCCTCGTCGCGGATCTCTCCGACCAGAATCACGTCCGGGTCCTGACGAACGAACGAGCGCATCGCATCGGCGAAATGAAATCCGATCAATGGCTGGATTTGGGTCTGCTGGATATTGTCGATCGAATACTCCACCGGGTCTTCGGCGGTGATGACTTTGCGGGTTGCATCCCTGGCGAGGGGTTGCAATCCGGCGTAAAGGGTCGTCGACTTGCCGGACCCCGTGGGGCCGACGACGAGCAATAACCCGGAGGGATTGCTCAACATTCGTTTGTATTGACGGGCCTGCTGTTCGAAAAGTCCCAGATCACGAATGGAGAGCATCTGGTTGTCCTGGGGCAACAACCTGATGACCACATACTCCCCGTGGTGTGTGGGCTGGGTCTGGATCCGGAGGTCGAATTCTCGATTGTCGATCCGGCAGCCCATCCGACCTCCTTGAGGGAGGCGACGCTCGGCGATGTCGAGTCCGGCGTTGATCTTGACCACATTGACGATCCCCCTCATCTGCTCCGGGGTGATCTGATAGCGCGTCATATCGACGCATTCACCGTCGATGCGAAACCGCACCCGCACC
>SKMT01000189.1 GCA_007120915.1 Myxococcales bacterium
GAAGCGATTGAGGTCCCCTACTTCCCCGAGGAGATCGACCGCGACGAGTCTCGAGATGTCCCCTTCGGGCGCGAGTTGTACATCGAACGCGAAGATTTCTCCGAAGATCCCCCGGAGGGCTGGTACCGACTCGCCCCGGGCAAAGAGGTCCGGCTTCGCCACGCCTACAACATCACCTGCGACGAGGTGATCCGCGGCGACGACGGCGAAATCGCCGAGCTTCGCTGCAGCTACCACCCGGAAACCGAGCACGAACGCTCCCCCGACGGCCGCGTCGTCGAAGGGACGCTCCATTGGGTGAGCGCAGACCACGGCATCGAGTGCGAAATCCGCCAGTACGAGCGGCTCTTCAACCACCCCGAACCGGACGCCGATCCCGACGCCGACTTCGTCGACCACGTCAACCCCGACTCGCTGGTCAAATCCACCGGCATCGTCGAACCCTCCGTCGCCGACGACGCCGACGACACACGCTACCAGTTCGAGCGCCGCGGCTACTTCTGGCGCGACCCCGTCGACTCCACCGACGACAACCTGGTGTTCAACCGCATCGTCTCACTGAAAGACCGATGGGCCATCAAACAGAAAGAGCGCCTAAAAGAGCGCGAAGAACAACGACGCCGCGAAAAGGAACTGCAGCGCCAGAAAGCACTCAAAGCCCAGCGCGAGGCCGGTCCCTCCGACCCGGTCTCCGAACAGCGCCGCCGCGCCCGCGAAGACAACCCCGAGCTGGCCGAAAACTTCGAGCGTTATCAACAGCTCGGCGTCTCCGAGGGGGATGCCGATCTGCTCACCGGCGACGAGACCACCGCCGCGTTTTTCGCTGCGGCCATTGAGCACTACGATGACCCTGCATCTCTGGCCCCCTGGACGGTCAACGAAGTGCTGGCGAAACTGGACGACGACCAGACCGTCGACGCGTTGAACGTCACACCCGAACAGGTCGCGACCATCGTGCAGATGATCGACGACGACCGCATCAGCTCCCAGGCAGCCACCGAAGTACTCGACGCGGTCATCGACACCGGCGACGACCCCGAAACCATCGTCGACCGAGAGGGGCTCGAAAAGGTCTCCGACGCCGCCGAATTGGAGCCGATGATCGACGACATCATCGCCGACCACCCCGACGAAGTGCAGCGCTACCGAGACGGCAACAAGCGGCTGATCGGCTTCTTCATCGGCCAGGTCATGCAGGCGACCGGCGGCGCCGCCGACGCCCCCAAAGTCCGGCAACTACTCCAGAGCAAACTGGAAGAATAAGCCCTGCATACCCCGACCGACATCACGGCACCCCACAAATCTGGAAGAATGAGCCTTGCAGACCCGGACCGGCATGACGGCACCCCATAAATATGGAAGAATAAGCCCTGCATACCCCGACCGGCATGACGGCACCCCATAAATCTTAGTTCGCCCGATGCAGCTCTGCTGCAGAGGCGCCGCTAATAGAAGCCCCCACGCCTGCCTCGTCCGGGCTCATCTGCCTCGTCCGGCCTCATCCCGGCTCCCGCTCTGTAATCGCCGTAACCACTCCCACCAGCACGATCACACACCCCGTGGCGGTGACCCATCCAATCGTTTCGCCGAGCCACAGCCAGGCCAGAATCGTCGCTCCCACGGGCTCGCCGACGGTGGCGATGCCTACGTTCGTCGGCGTGGTGTGCCGAAGCGCCCAGGTCAACACGTTGTGCCCGATCAACTGGGGCACAAGCGCCGCCAGCGCGATGAACACGAAGGCTTCCCAGGAGGCGGGCCGCGGGTCTACGCCGGTGACAAAACAGGCGACGTAGAGCACCGCCGCCCCCGCTCCAGTGGCCACGGCCATGAACGCCAACACGTCGAAGTTGCCCAGCCTGCGCGCCACCAGAAGATACCCGGCCATCGCCGCCGCCCCGCCCAACGCGAGCGCATCGCCGATCAGGTGGTCCATCGACACCCCGATGTCGTAACCGCCGATGATCACCATCCCCACCACGCACAACCCCAGCGCCCCCCAGGTGCGCCGCGTCGGCTCGTCGCGCTTCCACATCACGGCCCACACCGCCAACAGCACCGGCGTCGCCGTCACCAGCGTCACCGACGCCGCCACCGTCGTCAGCGTCAGCGATGTGACCCACAGCCCGAAATGAAGCGCATAGAATATCCCCGCCGCCCCCGCGTGCCCCCAGAACCGTCGCGGCGTGGTCCCCCGCCGCATCGCCCGCACCAGAAACGGCAACAGACACACACAGGCCACCGCCAGCCGCAACGCCGCCGCAGCCATCGGATGCGTCGGCTCCGCCTGCCGGAAAAACGGCGCCGCCGTCGACAACGCCAACACCGCAAACCCCAGCGCCCCCGCCATCTGCCAGGAGCTTACCCCCCCGTTTTCTGTCGTCTCTTCGTTGTTCATCGGTGCCGGGCGGCACCGTAGCACTACCAGCCCGGAGGCTACCACCCGGTTTTGACTGATCCACCTCAGTCCCCCGGGCAGCCTGAACAACGGCTAGCCCGGGGCTACTGGTCGAGCATAGAACCTCCAACGATCACCCAGCGCCCAGCCCCCCAGAGCCTAGCACCTAGCACCCAGCGCCCAGCACCTAGCGCCCAGAGAGAACCTCCAACTCCGACTCCGGCTTGCGCAGATGCACCGTCAAAATCATCTTCGTCGCCTCCTGCGCCTGCACCGAATGCGGCACACCGGGCCGAAGCATCAATATCCCGTCCTCGCCCACCGCGTGGCGTTCCTGTGGCGTCTCCACCTCCAGCCGCCCCTCCAACACGTGAATGGTGGCCACCCCGTCGGCGTTGTGCTCCGGCAACTGACCGCCCTCCTCAAACAGAAAGGC
>SKMT01000507.1 GCA_007120915.1 Myxococcales bacterium
GCGTCGACTTACCGGATCCGTTCACCCCGATCAGACCGACGCGGTCATCTCGGGTCATCCCGAAGGTGACGTCGCGGAACAGCAGTCGGTCGCCGTAGGATTTGGAGAGGTTTTGTGCGGATAGGACGGTCATTGGGAAGTTGGGGCTTCGAGGGTTTGCGGCGGCCGGTCGACTCCGAGGGTTTGCGGAGGCCGTCTATTAGGGTCGCCTTCGGCTGAACTACGCCTCCGGCTAACTAAAATTTATGGGGAGAGTAGGCAACCAGTGTCGATCCCACCACCCAAGACCCACGACCCGAGACTCCTGACCCGCGACCCAGCGACCTGGCAGGACGCGCTCCCACGACTCACGACCCGAGACGCGAGACACCACGAGTCACCGAGTCCAAAAGCCGCCTCTGCAACAGCAGCATCTTCGGTTTCGACCAATGTCGGCGACCGTGTTCGACGTCGTAGCGCAACAGCGCCCGAAACGCCGCGGCGACGACGAACGCCCGGGCCACCGCATCCCGGGGTCTGTCGACCATCTCGGAGACCATGGGATGTGCGGCGTCGAAGACCAGGTGGTTTCCGTCACCGACGACATACACCGGCCGCTGTCCACATCGCTCAATTACTTCCAGATCACGAATCGCCGCGATATGCGCCTGCAACTCCGAGGGGACATGCTCGCGCAGATCATCGAGAAGCGCTTCGAGCAGCCGCCGATCGTCTACATCGTCCGAACGACTCTGTGCCGCCGGCTGTTCCGACGGTGGCTCCGGTGGTTCTTCGTCCGCCCCGCCGTCCTGCCGGTTGCGCTCGTCCCGAGCCAGCCGCGACAGCAACTCCTGCTCGTCCCGATGAACCGCCGTCGAATCACCGGCGTCGGCGTCATCACTGTGCCACTCGTAAACCACCGGAAGTGTGCGGTCACCGGGCTCGAAAAACTCCATGACCGTCTCGCGGGCCCATCCCGGCACCACAATCACCGTATCGCGGTCCCGAAGCCTCTCGTCCGGCACGTCCTGGGATGAAGGGGCACGCACGAACAGCCGGGCCAGCCGGTCTTCGTGTACCCGCCGATAGACCTCCCACAGCGACACCTTGCGCCCCTGTCGATCCTCCATGATTGCCAGGTTCGCCAACTGACCCAGCCGCTGAAGCTGCAACTTCACGAAGGCCGTGCCGTCTCCATCGACATCCTCCGCCACCAGCGCCGGTGCCGCCCCCAGCGGGGTCTGGCGAACCTTCTGTGGCCACTGGTCCCAGTCTCGATGAAACACCTGATTGAGCTGCTGCTGGAACTCGCCCATCAGCGCACAGAACCCCTTCAGGTCGAAGCGTCCGCGCTCGAGTTGCTCAGCGACCAGCAACAACGCTGCGTCCACCGCCGACTGCAGCCTGGGCGACGAAAAGTCGGGACCCGAAAATGCCTCGTTCGCCGGCAGATCCCCATCAATACTGATGCAAAACGAGCCGGCGCCGGTGGAAAACGCCTCCTCGGCGATAAGTCGTTGATCTTTAACGTAAAACACCTGCACCTGGTCGCTCTTCTCGCCCGCCCCCCTCCGTGGCAAACCCACTGCTACATCGATCTTGCCAACATCGGCGGTGAGCACTCGACGGGCCGGAAATACGAACTTGCGACGCTCCTGCCATCGTCGCCGATTGTCATCGCGACGGTTGAGCCGTTCGAGCCGCTCCGTGACGTCTTCGACTTCATCGGCAAAATGGTTCAAAAACCGATGCCGTCCCTCGTTGCCGATAAGCTCCAGTGCCGGGTCGTCCGGATTCAGCCACAGCGCCGCCAACGCCGGGCTGCTGTCCGTTCTGGGACCAAACCAGGCACCGAACCGACGGCGCGACCACTGCACGATCCGCTGCCCGTCGCGTTGGATGGTCGCGTCGGCGATGCTGGAGTACCGCTTCTCATAAGACGACGGGATCGCCCGGTGGAACAGCGCAATCCCCGCAAGCTGGTCCACCAGCAGATCATAGGCTTCCGGCGCTGTGACACGATGCCTTGGGTCGGCCAGAAGACCCACAACCATGCGTCGAAGCGAAGTGCGCAAGTTATGCAGCCCATCATCGCTGAGCCCGTCCAGATACGCTCGCAGGGAGTGATACGCCTTCCCCACCACCCGGCTGCACAACGCTTGCCACGCCTCATCTTTGACCACCGCACTCTCGGAGAGATCGGTGTTCACATGCTGCGACTGCACAACCGCTCGTATCCCCAGTGGGGAGATCGGCGACGCCCGCACCTCGTCTTCGATCAGCACCCCATCCTTGACCAGTCGAATCACCAGGCCGTAGCCATTGGGCGTGATCCCGACCCGTCCCTGCTCGCCATCGCTGTTGAAATGCCGAACCGACTCCACTTCATCGGCCGGCCGCAACCCGCGGCTGATCTTGTTGGTATCGAGAATTACCGGAATTTCGCTGTACCGGCCCCGCTGACGTAGCAGCTCTGACTCCTTGAAGTCTCCGGTCAGTTTGTCGAAAAACCGGTGCAACACCGCCTGGTGCAGACGTTTGGTCAACCGGATACACACCCCCGACTGCACCTCGGGGTGCCCATCGAGAAGTTCGATCGCCTCCTCGCCCACCCCCACGACCACCTGGTCTTTTCCACCGACCTCGATGATCAACTCTCGAAGCCCCGCTGCGTGGGCGGAGTTCACACCAATCGCCAGATGCCGAAGCGCCCTGCTTCGATCATCATCGCGCGGACCGAACGCGGCGCTGTGCAACTCCAACAACTCCTGGCGCGTCGGCGTCTGCCCGTCGAACCGCACCTGCACACTGCCCCGTTCGACTCTCGCCTGGAACACCGTCGCCCCCAGAAGGTGGGCAGCTTTGAGAAACTCCAGAATGTAGTGCTGTGGGCTGGGCAACTGGAAGTTGCGCAGCTTCTGACGCGCTCGCTTCTCGTCGAGACGAAACTGGCCCGATTTGACCCGCCGCCCATGCTCGCTGGTCGCCTCAACCGTCATCGCTGCTGCACCCCCACCCGACTGCCGCGGCGGTTCGCCGCCACCGCCCCGTACATCGAACCGCTGTCGCCGAATAGCGCATCCATCAGTGCGAATGCCGCCCATTCCGGCTCGTTTCGCGCCACCCGACACAACTGCCGTACCGACTCGATGCCGGTGTTCACGATCAGAGTGCTGCCGGCGCCGAGCTGCTCCGAGGCGATGTCGAACCCGGGCACCTTCGCTTCCGTCGCCGGAACCACACCCCGAAACCGCGACGGGACGACCACTGCCATCTTGTCCTTCAGATACTGCGGCAACCGAACGGCGGAGGCGAAGATCAACTCGTCGGGCATGGTCCCGGCAACGTCGAGCAGATGCCGAAGAGCATGTTTGAGCCTGCGGCTTGCTGTCGGCTCCGCCGCCTTTAACGCCCGCGGCACCAGATACCGTTCTTCCAGATATCCCGGTCCCCGATCGAACACCCGGGCGACCAGCCGGCAGACCCCTTCCCCCGCGATCAGGTGACGCCCTTCGCCTACTGCATCCTCCGGTGGCAGCGGCGGCCGGGTCAGGTGCAGCGTTCCCTCCTCGATATGTACCCGCATCTGGTGGAACGTCAGCGCCTCACCGCCTGCGGTGCGAAACAGCCGGCGTGGCCACCAATCATAGTGAAATGCTCTGCAGCTCAGATAATGCGCCAGATAACGGCAACAGACGTCGTATTCCTCCAACTCGTCGCCATCCAGCGCTATCTCCTCGATGCGGTCCACCAGCAACTTCGGCAGTTGCCGTTCGGCCATCTCACCGAGCAGTTCCATCGCCCGGGTGAAATTCTCATCGTCCAGAAGCCGGTCTCTCGTCAGCGTGTGCTCCAGATATCGGGAGTCGATCTTGAACGTCACCCACGGCCAGGGATGATTGGAGGTCTCCTGAAGGGTCAACCCCCGGTTGTAGTAGCCGGCAGCACCACCGGGCTCATCGGTCATCCCCATGATCACCCGCGTGCCCTCCTGTTCGTGCTCCACGGTCAACCGTGAGTTGACGTTGAACAGGCTTCGCACATCCTGGCCCTCAAACAACACCGGAATTTCGGGGTGTCTGCACCACCGCCGAAGCGCCCGGCGCGCCTGCCTGCGAAACCTCTCGAACTGTGCGCGCTGCATTGGCTTGAAGATGCGCACCACCGTCCCCTCCAGCGGCATCTCACGCTCATAGAGCTCCCAGCTTCGGTCCTCGTCAAACACCACCCGCCAGTACTCCCCGTGCCGCCCCGTATCGACCACCACCTTCTCGGGCTCGACGGCAAACACCGACACGAACCCGATGCCAAACCGCCCCACCTTCGTGTAGTCGTCTTCCTTCCCCGAGCTGAACAACCGCAAAAACCGCCCCTCGATGATCTCCCGGTCCATCCCCTCCCCCCAGTCCTGCACCGTGATCACCGCCCGCGACGCCCCGTCGTCATCATCTTCGTCGTCCCCCTCCTCGAACTCCACACGAACATCGATCTCCCCACTGCCCGCGTCGATGGAGTTCTGCACCAGCTCCCGAAAAAACGCCAACGGGTCCGAAAACTGCCCCACCAGATCAGCGAGAATCGACTCTATATCGCGCATACCACCGACCGCCTCTTACCCAGCGCCTGTACCAATTACACCTCAGTCCCCCGGGCAGCCTGAACTACGGCCAGTGCAGGACTCCGGATCGCGCGTTGCTTCTCCACGGGTCAACCACCAACCAATAACTAATAACCAATAACCAATAACCGCCACTCACATGGCACGGCGGTATTCTCCGCCCACCTCATAAAGCGTATGCGTAATCTGCCCCAGGCTCGCATAGCGGACCGTATTCATCAGCTCCGCGAAGATGTTTCCACCCGACAGCGCTACTTCCCGAAGACTCTCCAGCGCCTCTTCGGTCTTGTCGGCGTTTCGCTGCTGGAATTGTTTGAGATCCGAAATCTGCTTCTGCTTCTCCTCTTCCGTCGACCGGATCAACTCCAGCTCCTCGTCGTCCTCTTGCTGCTCCATCCCCTCGGGGGGCAGGAAAGTGTTCACACCGATGACCGGCCTCTCTCCCGAGTGCTTTTTGCGCTCGTAGAGCATCGACTCTTCCTGGATTTTGCCGCGCTGGTACTGGTTTTCCATCGCGCCGAGCACGCCGCCGCGGCGGCTGAGTCTCTCGAATTCCACCAGCACCGCTTCTTCGACCAGATCGGTCAGCTCGTTGATGATGAACGAACCCTGATGGGGGTTTTCGTTCTTCGCCCAGCCGAACTCCCGGTTGATGATCAACTGAATCGCCATCGCCCGCCTCACACTCTCTTCGGTGGGCGTGGTCAGCGCCTCGTCGTAGGCGTTGGTGTGCAGGCTGTTGCAGTGGTCGAAAATCGCCAGCACGGCCTGTAAGGTGGTGCGAATGTCGTTGAACTGCATCTCCTGGGCGTGTAGCGACCGCCCCGACGTCTGAATGTGGTACTTCAGCCGTTGCGACCGCTTGTTCGCCCCGTATTTTTCGCGAAGCGCCACCGACCAGATCCGCCGCGCCACCCTGCCGAGCACGGCGTACTCCGGGTCCATGCCGTTGGAGAAGAAGTACGACAGGTTCGGGGCGAAGTCGTCGATGTCCATCCCCCGCGCCAGATAGTACTCCACGTAGGTAAATCCATTCGCCAACGTGAACGCAAGCTGGGTAATCGGGTTCGCCCCGGCCTCGGCGATGTGATATCCGCTGATCGACACCGAGTAGTAATTTCGCACCTTCTTTTCGACGAAATACTCCTGGATGTCGCCCATCATCTTCAGGGCGAACTCCGTGGAGAAGATGCAGGTGTTTTGCGCCTGGTCCTCTTTGAGAATGTCCGCCTGCACGGTGCCGCGCACCACCTGAAGGGTCTCGTCGCGGATTTCGTCGAGTTCCTCCGGGTCCGGCGCCCGGCCCTGCTCCTCTTTGAACTTGTCGACTTGCTGGTCGATAGCGGCGTTCAGAAACATCGCCAGGATAATCGGCGCCGGCCCGTTGATGGTCTTCGACACGCTGGTGTTCGACGCGCATAGATCGAAGCCGGCGTACAGCCGCTTCATATCATCCAGCGTGCAGACGCTGACCCCGGAGTTGCCCACCTTTCCGTAGATGTCGGGCCGCTTGGCCGGGTCCTCACCATACAACGTCACCGAGTCGAAGGCGGTGCTCAGCCTATTCGCCGGCTCCCCTTCGCACAGGTAGTGAAACCGCTTGTTCGTCCTCTCCGGGGTGCCCTCCCCGGCGAACATCCGCTTCGGCTCCTCGTCGCGGCGCTTGAAGGGGAACACACCGGCGGTAAACGGAAACCGCCCCGGCACGTTCTCCAGCAGTTGCCAGCGAACGATATCGCCCCAGTCCCTGAATTTCGGAAGTGCTACTCGAGGGATCTCGGAGCCGGCCAGCGATCGGTCCTTCAGGTCGAATTCAATGGTCCTGTCGCGGATCTGCACCTCGTAGATGTCGCCGCTGTAGTCCTCCTGAAGCTGATCCCACCCCTCAAGTAGTTCTTGAGGTTCGTCGTCGAGCTTCTCCCACAGCTCGCCCTGCTTCTGTTGGATCGACTCCTCGTCGCCGAGTAACTCCTTCGCCCCTTCGAGCTGGTAGAGCTGGGTGGCGATGTCCGCCTGCTCTTCGACCCACTGCCGGTAGTCCCGGCAGGACTCGGCAATTTCGGCGAGATACCGGCTTCTGGAGCCGGGAATGATGATGTGGTTCTTCTCGGTAACCGGTCCCGGGGTGTCCCACTTCGACTCCGAGGTTTCTTCTCCCGTCGCCTCAATCAGCGCGTGATACAGCGCGGTAACACCGGTGTCGTTGAACTGGCTGGCAATGGTGCCGAACACCGGATAGTCGTCGCGGGGCACCGACCGGTCGATCTGGCGGCTTCGCCGAAGTTGCTCGCGCACTGCCCTCAGCGCATCTTCGCTTCCCAGTTTCTCGAACTTGTTGATGGCAACGAAGTCCGCAAAGTCGAGCATCCCGATTTTTTCGAGCTGGCTGGTCGCCCCGAACTCCGCGGTCATCACGTACAGCGACGTATCCGCATAGTCCACAATCTGCGCGTCGCCCTGCCCGATACCGCTGGTCTCGGCGATAACCAGGTCAAACCCGGCGGATTGCACGATGTCGATCGCCTCGCCCAGCGCATCGGCTACTTCCGCAGCAGATCCACGCGTTGCCAGCGACCGCATGTAAACCCGCTCGTTGTCGATGGAGTTCAACCGGATGCGGTCGCCCAGAAGTGCTCCACCGCTCTTTCGCTTCGACGGGTCACTGCACAACAGCGCGACCTTTCGGTCCGGGAAGTCGAGCAGATAGCGCCGAATCAACTCGTCGGTCAGGCTGCTCTTGCCGGCCCCACCGGTTCCGGTAATCCCGATGACGGGAGCAGGCTTGGCGGGAGTCACAAGCTCCAACTGGTCGGCGAGCCCACGCTCGGCCATCGTAATCGCCCGGGCCAGCGCCTTGTGGTCGCCCCCGGCAATACCCTCCGAAGATGCCTCACCCACCGTTTCGACCGGGTCGAAATCGGCATTCTCCATCATCAGGTTGATCATCCCCTGAAGCCCCATCTCACGGCCGTCGTCGGGGCTGAAGATCTTGCTCACACCGTAGGATTCGAGCTCCTCAATCTCCTCTTCGACGATGACCCCACCGCCACCGCCGTAGACCTTGATGTGCTCGGCGCCCCGCTCTTCGAGCAGGTCAATCATATACTTGAAGTACTCGATGTGCCCGCCCTGGTAGCTCGACACCGCGATGCCCTGCGCATCCTCTTCAATCGCCGCATCCACAATGTCGGCGACCGACCGGTTGTGCCCCAGATGCACCACCTCCGCACCGGTAGCCTGCAAAATCCGGCGCATCACATTAATCGCCGCGTCATGCCCGTCGAACAGACTGGCGGCGGTCACGAACCGCACCGGGTGTTTCGGCGTGTATTTCTCCGGTTTCTCGTCGGCAGCAGGAGCGGTGGCACTCATGGGGACACTCGGGTTGGATGAACGGAGTCATCGGGGCTGGGTTAACCGCGGGCCAATAAAGCAAAACGGGCCCAAAGTGGCAAGCATTTCGCGCGAGAGGCTGGTGGTTGCCCGGTGCCCCCTCCGTGAGCCGGAACACTCGCATAGCGCCTTCCCCTCGATAAACTCCTCCTCTCGCAGTTGCTCGGCGTCCGACGCCGAGTTATGCACGAGACGCTGATTTTCCGGCCAGGAAGGTATCCCGATGGGCATCCAAGAGGTAACAACTGAGCGGATCCGCCAGAGTTACTCCGAGGGACGCCTTGATTATCTCATCGGCGCCGGTGCCTCTATCGATGCAGGGCTGCCAACATGGTCGACACTAAACAGGAGACTTCTGGAGAGGTTCTTCAGACACGACTTTTCGGAGGAGAGGGAGTCAACCCATCTTGTTGTCGATCCCGAACCCGATGAGCTGTCGGCCCTATCTACAATTTTTGCCGAACGTCTCGGTCGAGAGCCTGTGATCGATCTCATCAAGTCATCGCTCGATGACGAAAAACAGTTCCGTCGGCTGCTTCGAAAATCCCTGTATGGCGATACAGGTGAAATCGAATTGAAGCCGCTTCAATATGAACTTGCCTCCGTACTGGGGAATGGCAGTGGTCCTGAACCTGACCAGCTTGTGACCACCAACTACGATGACCTGTTGGAGCGAGCATATTGCCGGCTCCATGGCCTCGACGAGCACAATCTGAACGACCAGGTCGAAATCATTGCCACCAAACAGGGCCTGCAGAAGGCGACCGACTATCCTCGTTTCGTTCATCTGCATGGTTATCTACCTCAAGGACGCAAGACACCCACTCAAGGTACCATCGTCCTCTCCGAGAGGGACTACCTACAGACAACCGATTCCTGGCAGACTACGTTCCTCAGCGATGAAATCCTCTTGGCTCGAGATCGAGATCTGCTGATTGTCGGGATGAGTATGGCCGATCCCCGTTTGAGGCGTCTACTTCACGACCGTGCTGGCCAGTCGGATGAATGTGGCAAAGTCTTCGTATTGCTCCCCAAGAGCACTGCCACCGGTGACGACTCACTGGCAGTGCGGCGAGCTCACAAGCTACTTCGAGATTACGAAACACGCTATTGGGACGAGCTAGACGTGGGCGTCAAATTCGTCGCTAATTTTGACAAGCTTCCACTCCATCTACGTCGAATTCGACTCGGCGACAAACCGGATGAGTGGTGTTCCAGCGCTCGGCACTACCTTCACCAACAGACGACAGATGACAGTGGGCGTTCCGTTCTTTTGCGGCTGTATGACGAACTCAAACAACGAGAAGCACATCAGCTTCTGGCTCCCAGACTACGACGACTTCGAAGTCAGTTCGAGATATCTCACGAGGAGGAGTTGACCCTCGGATATTTCGTTCCCACCCCGCACGATGAGTCGTATATTCAACTCGCCTTTCGATTCAACGCCCACGCTCCAGGTGACTACCTGTATGAGCCAAGTGACGGGAATCGAAACTCGTTTCAGGGAGTTGAACGACAACGGGGGCGGCGACGGCTGTTACGTGTCGAATCTGAGGCGACCGCACAGGGGGCTGCCGGATACGCCTTCACGACCGGTGCTGAAGTGGAAGTCTTACAGAGTTCGGAGGAGCTTAATCGCAACTTTGATAATGACATGATGGCGTCTTGGGACGACGGCCGGACTTTCTCAGCTCTACTCTGTGTTCCAATTTACGGGTCGCCGCTTTGGTTGCCACTCGGGGTCGGGTTTCTAAGTTCAAATCGCAGGAAGCCGTTTTGGTGTAGCATTTCCGAATCCGATACCCTAGAATTGTATCGACAAATCCGGACGATTTTCCGGGAGCTTCTCGAATATTGACCACGGAGGATATCATGGCCGACATCAAGCGCTACAAGATCGGCAAAGACTTCTATATCCGCTCCGCATCCGGCTCAATTCGAGGTGCTGACAAAATCCGACGCAGCGTCCGCCGCGACGCCAAGCGTGCGCGGCGTAAAGCCCGCGAGCAGATGGGTCTGGACCCCGAAGAGCCCGGCGATGACAATTCCGGTTAACTTCGGGATCTCGAAGCGCAGGAGCCTTCGCGCTCAAGATTGATACGTTCTCCACACAACTCGTCGACCTCATTGTCATCGCCCCATAGGTGAGCCCGTCGAACCGCCTCATGTCTGGTGGACAATCTATCAGACACAGGTCTTTTCTATATCTCGGGTTCCTCATCGCTACACCTCCGGCGGGACGAGCTCGCCGGCTCGAATGGGGTAGAACGGATGCCGGTGTGTAGCAGCTCAAACTTCTTCCCCGGCGGCCAAGGCACGCCGGGGCCGTAGCGGCGAGTTGGAGCCCATCTCATCCCCAGAGCGCGGGGCGAATGCAGTGAGCAACTGTGGCTGTCATCGCACCGAAGCGCCTGCGGCGCGGTATCCGGCCCCCCAGCGGCCTCGCCGGCACAGCTCCTGCGGCGCGTCAATGTAGCTCCCTCGGAGCGATCATGGAGCGCTGGCGGCCCGCCGGCGAAGCTCCTTCGGAGCGGTATCCGCCCCAACCCCCCGCTCACTCGCGTCTCCCCGCCCATTTTGCTAGAACCACCTCTGCTGACGGCATATCGCCTGCACGGTGGGATGTTTCTCCCCCGCTTTTTCGCTAAAGGGGCCGCCATGGACCACAAAGCCTCCACGATAGTTCTGCTCGCCGTCCTCGCAGCATTCGCACTCGCCTGTGCGTTTGCAAATCAGCAGCACTCGGCGGAAGA
>SKMT01000200.1 GCA_007120915.1 Myxococcales bacterium
CGACTTCCGATTTCCGACTTCCGATTGGTCTTTCATTTTCCCTTGTCTCATGACCTACGCCCAACCCACTGAGGTCACACCTAAAGCCGACGACGAAGTAACTTAAAAAACGAATCGGAACTCGGAACTCGGAATTCGGAACTCGGAAACATAGCGCCTCGACCGCGACGAAATGCGCGCAGACTCGATGACCAACATCTTCTCCCGGGGGGATCACACGCAAACCGCCGAGTCCCACGACACAAACGGCACTCCGAACACCACACTTAAAGCTAACCAATTAAACAACCACTTGACTGTTTAATTGCTGTAAAATATGGTTGCTATCAGCATAAACATAAACCGCGTTGTGTGTCCTGAGCACACTGCAGTACGGGGTTGCATTCATGTCCGATCATACCACGGACGCATCTGGTTCGGACCAGATGCGTGAACGGGTCCGGCAGTTAGAAGTCCAGCTTCTGACTCTGCGACGTCAACTCGATGCCGAAACCGAGCCACTGCCCGACGAGCCGCTGTCGGCGCTGGAGGCTCGTATCGGCGACTCCTGGTGTCTCTTTCCCGTCGCCTCCATCGATGAGGTCCTTCAGGTGGTGTGGCCCGACCCGCTTCCCGACGCCCCTGGCTGGGTGCTGGGGTGCATCGATGTCGCCGGGCAGGTAGTCCCTCTCATCGATCTTCGACAACGGCTCCAGCAAGAGGGGCAATATCAGCTCCATCCGGACCAGGCGATGGTGTTCACCAATGATGCGACGCCGTGCAGCTTCCTGGTCGATGAACTGGGCGAGGTCATCCGCGTCGAGCCCGACCGTCTGAGCCCGCCGCCAAAGGGCATCCCCCAGGCGCCGTTTGTGCGCGCCACCATGGCCGAAAAGGAAGGGGCGATGAAGCTGCTGCTGTCACTTCGGCGACTCTCCCGGGATTTCGTGCTCGACGAGTCCCCGGCGGAGGCTTCATGACCCGTCGCGACGCCCAGGTGATAAAGACGGCGCTGGATGTGATCCGCCAGCGCACCGGCATCGTGCCCCCGCCCCATCGCCGTTATCTGGTGCGCAGCGCCCTCAGCCGGGCCGCACCAGATCAGGACCCGCAAAAGGGGCTGGAGCGGCTGCTCAACGACGAGGAACGGTGGGCGGGGCTGATCAGCGCTCTGACGGTGGGAGAGACCTACCTCTTTCGCCATTTCGGCCATTACCAGGCACTCAAGAAACTGGCCATCGACCGCCATCGCAACGGCCGATCCTGCCGCGTGTTGTGTGCAGGCTGTGCAACCGGAGAGGAAGCCTGGTCGGCCGCCGCAGTGCTCACCGAAGTATTCGGCCCCAGCCCCGCCCGGGTGCGGGTGGTGGGCTGGGACATCGACCGAATCCGAATCGGACATGCCCGCAGGGGGCGGTATCGCCGCTGGTCTGTGCGCAAGGGGCTGAAGGGGTACGACCGGTACTTCCACACCGCTGAACAGCAACTGTTTCGGGAGGCCAACGAACAGATCGTCGTCGACGATCGGCTGCGCTCTTTAACCCGGTTCGAACCGGTAAACCTCGCCCAGCGCCAGTTGCCGTCGTCAGGTAAGCTCGACGCGATCTTCTTTCGCAACGTCGCCATCTACTGGTCCGACGATCAAGTCCGTCAGGTCGTCGACGTTCTGCTCAAACGGCTCGTCGACGACGGACTCCTCTTCGTCGGGCCCGCCGATCCGATCAACCCGACCGGAGAGTGGGTCAAACGGATCGACTACGACACAATCCTGCTGTCCCGACGTTGCGACGACGACACTGATACCGACACCGACAGCGACGGCGATGCCAGCCTCAACCGATCACGCAGCAAGAACCGATCACGCAGCAAGAACCGATCACGCAGCAAGAACCGTCGCAATCGGTTTACCTCCGGCGCCCGCTGCCCCACCGGTGACATCGCCGCTCGACTGCGTGCCCGCACGCGCCGGCACAACCAGCGCAATCCCGGCAAACGCTCCGGCACCGACAAACGACGCACCAACAGACGACGAGCCAACAGAACTGACCCCGACGACACCGCAACAGCGGACTCAGCCGTGCCCACCGACGTCGAGGTCTCGTCCGTCGACAACCTCCCCGAGGGCGATGAACAGAACGAAGGCCGGCTCACCAAAGCCCAGAAGTTCGCCGACCGCGGCAACTACGCCCGGGCACTGAAACTACTCGGACAGATGACCGAACCGATGCCGGTGTCCGCGCGCCGCCTGAAGGGGGTGGTGCTGATGAACCTGGGCCGCCCCCAGGAAGCAGCGGAACTGTTCAAACAGTGCGTGTTTCTGGAGTCCCATGAACGAGCCCACCGCCAGTGGCTGGCCGTCGCCTACGAAAGCATGGGCCGCCAGGAAGATGCCCAGAGAGAGTGGCGCAATTTCGCGCAACTGTCGGATCACTCCGCCAAACCAAACCGTTCCACCGAAACCAAGCCGCCGAAACCATGAGACTGACCGACAGCGAAGAGACCCGACAGATCCTGCAGCAGCGAGCTCGTAACCTCGCTCAGCGACGTGGCCAACATCAGCAACGACAGGTGCTGGTCGACGCCATCGTCGTCGAACGCTCCGACAGTCGGCTCGGCTTTCCCATCGACGCCGCCAGCGAAGTTCGGCGTGTCAAAATCACATCCATCCCCGGAGCCCATCCCCCGGTAGAGGGGCTGTTTCAGGTGCGCGGACAGGGCTACCTGCTGTTCGATCTGCACAACCTCTTTTTCGGCGTCGCCGACTCCCTGGATCACGGCGACACCACCCTGGCGCTGATCATCGAACGGAGAGGACGGACGATGGGTCTGCGCATCGACCAGGTCATCG
>SKMT01000136.1 GCA_007120915.1 Myxococcales bacterium
AGTTCGAGCTGGGCGACCGGCTCGGCGGTCACACCACGATATTGTCGGGGCCGGAACCGACCCGAGTCCTTCGATGCCATCGCTGAATCTCTGAGAGTACAACCGTGTCACTGCACGGGGATTGGATACTCCACGCCGCGCTCATGCACCGCGCCGTGTTCGGGGAACCGCATCCCGCGGAACCGCTCGATCAGGCATTCGCCAACCGGCCGGTTCTGGTACTGCGATTCCTGCAATTCCACGCCGCCGGTGGTCCCGGAGGGCCGAATGAAGAACTGTACCGTCACACCGCCGAAGCCGGGGTTTTGACGCGCTTCCTTCATGATGCACTCGCGGATAGCGGGGAAGTCGTCGGTGATCACCCGGTTGATTTCGGCGTCCGACAGATGACCGGCGTCGCCGGCCTGTTCGCTCAGATCGACCTCGGCGACTTCCTGCCTCTCCTCTGCTGGAGCTTCTGAAGGAGCGCTGTCGCGACGCGCCGCAGCCTCCTCAGCGCGCGCCTGTTCGATCTGACGGCGCACCTCTTCTTCCGTGGCGTCCGGGTTGAAGATTCCCTCCAGCACGTCGGAGTCGACCTCCATGGTCTGAAACTCCGTGGGCGGCGGCGAAAACTGGTAGTCATCCATCGACGCAAATGCTTGATCCATCGGAATCGGCTCCGGATCGGGCTGCTGCAGCCAGAACCAACCCATCCACGCCAACACCCCCAGCCCACCCACAATTCCCGCCACCAGGATGCCCACCCCGCCTTTCTTGGCTTTGCGTTTCAGCTCCTCCCGGCGCTCGGCTTCGCGGCGAAGCCGCTCTTCGCGCTTCGGGATGTATTCAAGCACCTGTTCACGAAACACCTCGAAGTTCTGAAGCTCTTTGCGCTCCTGTGTGACCCGATCGAGCACCTGGGAGTGTTCATCGATCTCGTCGGCGTACAACTGATTGAGCACCTCTTCTTCGGTAAACGGGCCGTAATCGAGCCCGCTCTTGCGCACCAGGTAGCGGTCATCCGAATCGGACTGGGGCCCCTTCAACTCATCGGGGTCGAACATATCGAACAGCCCGTCGTCGTCATCGTCGTCCTCCGACTCAACGGCCGGCTGAATCGGCAAGGCCCCTTCCGGGGGAGCCCCCGACAGCTTGGCTCCGGCGTCGCGGGCAATCTCCTCGAACTCATCGCGAAACTCCAACACACTGTCGGGACGCGATCCCGGCTGTTTGGACAGGCAGTTCGACACCAGGTTGAACAACGCAGGCGGATACTTCGCCAGTGCATCTACGGCGGTGTCATGCGCTCCCTTTCGATCCGCCGGCAATCCCCGGGGGCTGAGAAGTTCGGCGGCGATCATCCCCAGGCTGTACAGATCGGAGCCCCGGACCAGGTTCGACGGATGCTCGGCGGCTTCGGGTGCCACATAGATGCTGTCGTGAAACGGCCCCTTACCCTGCTCGAACAGATGAGTGCTGATCACCCGGCCCACCGCCAGGTTGCCCACTTTTACCGCCCCATCGGGCTCCACGTAGATGTTGTAGGGAGTGAGCACTCCGTGACACAGGTTGCGCTGGTGCACCGCCTCCAGCGCATCACAGGTGTGCGCCAGCACGGTGAACGCATCTCGAAGGCTCAGGGTGCGCCCTTCGTCGCGGCGCCCGGCGACAAGCTGCGACAACGTGGAGCCATCGGCGAACTCCATGGCCACGAAGATATCCCCCCGGTCAATCCGACCCATCCCCACCGCCCCCAGAAGATTGGGATGATCGATGGCGCTGGCGGCACCGATTTTCTTGCGGATCTTGCGAAACTCGTCGTCCCCCGGATAGGGCATCTGCAACACTTTCACGACCACCGGCTTTTGGGTGTCGCTGTCGTTGCACAGATAACTGATACCACCGCTGGAGCTTCCCAGGTACCGCTCCACGAAAAACCGGCCCCCCACGGAGTCACCGGTGCTCAGCACCGTCTCATCGGGCGCCTGGCGGCTGTCTCGTACCCCCGGGGCTTTCTTGCGCATCGCCGGCTTCGGGGGCGGCCCCGGTGGCTTTGACGACGGCTTGTCGGGTGATTTCGTCGGAGCGTCGTCTTTAGAATCAGTCATCGCTTCTACTTTCAGTTAGGGCCTGGGTGCATCCAAACAACACGATCAGTCGTCATCGTCGTGATCTTCTTCATCGCCGTGATCTTCTTCATCGTCGGGGGAGTCACCGCCGCTGGATTCCTCTTTTTCGTCGTCGCTGACTCGAAGCGGCCTTCTGTCGTCCATCGGCAGGTCCACGAACCATCGGCCCTGCTGTTGGCTGAACCGGACATCCGCATAGGCGGTACGGTCATCACGAAGCTCGATGTTTACCCGAACGCGCTCACCGTCGGCCGGGTCCTCTGGGACTGCTTCTTCGGTACGAACCCGGGTGATGACCATCGGGTTTTCCACCCGGGTCACCAGCAGCATCTGAGCCTTGTCCATCGGCGGATCGCCGTCGTAATAATCTTCCAGATCCTGGTAGGACGCCTCCAACTTCTGGCGAGTCTCGGGCCAGATCAACTCCATTGCCTGCTGGCGTTCGCCTGCGCGAAGCTGGTCTAGAAACTCATTGACTACATCCCGCGGCGAGTCCGCCCGGTCCTCACATCCCGTCAGCAACCCGAAGGATGCCGACGCGACCACCACAATCGCGGCGATCATCAAGTTGTGAAGCCACAAACGTGTCTTCATAGGATGTTACTCTTGGAGGGGGAAAATCGTCAAGTTGCTGGGCGCTGGGTGCTGGGCGCTGGGCGCTGGGCGCTGGGTGCTGGGTGCTGGGTGCTGGGTGCTGGGTGCTGGGTGCTG
>SKMT01000621.1 GCA_007120915.1 Myxococcales bacterium
CGCGCCCGTGTTTGATGGCGTTGTCGACCACGTTGGTTACGACCTGGTCGATGCGATCGGGGTCGACGTGGGCTTCGATGGTGTCATTCGGGATTTGTAGCTCGATGCGCTCGCCGTGTTCGCCGTTGAGCCAGGGAGCCATCACCTTCTGGACAAGCCGGCCGATGCAAGTGGGTTGGCGGCGGATGGGAAGTTTGCCGGTCTGGAGCCTGGAGACGTCCAGAAGTCCTTCGATAAGCCGCTTGAGCCGCTGAACCTGAGAGCGGGCTCGCTCCAGCAGTTCTGTTTCTACCGGTTCGTCGGCCTCGGCCTGCTTGTATGCCATATGCAGAAGGCCGGTCAGCGGGGTGAGGGGGTTGCGCAGCTCGTGGCTGGCGATGGAGAGGAATTCGTCGCGGCGACGCTCCTTTTCGCTGCGCTGGGTGACATCGCGCCCGGTGGCCAGGTAGGAGCGCACGTGGCCGGTGTCTTCGGTGATGGGAACGATGGTCAGCGAGACGGTGCGGCGACGGGTTCCGAAATCGAGTACGAAATCTTCGTCTTCACACACATCGCCAGTTCGGACGGCTCGGATCAGAGGCCAGTGTTCCCTGGGCAAAAGATTGCCGTCGGTGTCATACACCTCGTAGGGCGGATCGTTGTCGATGATGTGTTCCCAGTTTCGCCGGTCGACCATTGCCCGGGCGCGCAGATTCAGATCGAGGATGTTGCCGTGGGTGTCAAAGAGCAACACGGCCATGGGCATCTGTTCGATGACCGCCCGCAGCCGTTGGCGCCTGCGGCGACTGGTCTTGAGGAGTCGGGCGCGCTGCAGGGCCGCCTCGCAGGTGGTAGCGAGATGCTTCCAGAACTGGGAGCTGCCATCCAGGATCCGCCCCTGGGAGCCGGTAGCCATCAGAAGCAGCGCCGAGGAATGCTCCCCGGTTTTCAGCCGCATCGCCACGGTGCCCCGGTCGTCGTCACGGCGCACCATACCGGGGGTGGCCGGCAGCTCGTCGATCAGGTCGGAGGTGGAACTGGCCATCTGGTGGCAGAACTCCTGATCGCCGGAGCACCAGGTTCGCGTCTCTTCGTCGCCGGCGCGCCACTGGATGACCGTCGGGGTGTTCAGAAGGTCGTGGATGGTCTCTACCAGCAGATAGCCCGTATCGTTCAGATCGAGGCGCTGGCGGCGGGCGACGGTCAACTCCCGGAACAGCCGGTTGTGCATCTGCTCGGCGATGGAGTCCGACAGGCGGATTCGGCACACCAGAAGCGGTTCGTCCGCCGGAAGGGGGTTGATGAACACCGTCGCATCGGAGGCATTCAATCCCGCCAGGGGGCCGTTCCAGCGAAGTGGGGAGATCGGCGGGCGGGCAGCATTGTCGATCAACGCAACCAGCGTGTCGGTGTCGTCGGGGTGTCCGGTGTCGAGATCCTCGATGGAACGTGGAGCGGGGCCATCGGAGGGAAACAAATTCTTGGCTTGCTTGTTGTAGTAGAGCACGCGACGCGGAGGTCGGATGACCAGAGTGGCCGCCGAGGAGGCGCCATAGGCGGCGTCGAACTGCTCGCTGCACAGCTCTTCGTCGGCAGATAATGCCGAAGCGGAGCTGATATCGTTGGGGTTGCCCGAGGTCACCGGGTACTCCTTCAGGTGGTAGATCCCGCCTCGCCGTATGCCAAAAGGGCCTGGGACGGGGCCAAAGTCCATCATAACTGTTCGATGGCCTTCAGGGAAAGCCTGGTGTCAAAAAAGTCCTTGACGACCCTTAAGACGACGCCTATGTTCGGTCGCCCTTCGGCGGGAAAACGCCGATGAAGGACCTGTAGCTCAGTCTGGTTAGAGCGCACCCCTGATAAGGGTGAGGTCGCTGGTTCAACTCCAGCCAGGTCCACTTGTTTGTTTGAGTTGTGCCAGCGTCAAAAAGCTCTTTTCACACTGGCAGCACTCGCTATTATGTGGCTGATGGGGGATTAGCTCAGTTGGGAGAGCGCCGCCTTTGCAAGGCGGAGGTCATCGGTTCGAGCCCGATATCCTCCACTACGAACGCCCCGGCTTCTGTAACGGAAGCCGGGGTTTTTGTCGTTGGGATCGCTCCGTGGGAGCTAGGCCACCGAGCCGGTAGCGCTCCGGATCGCCTGGTGGGAGCTTCAGTGACAACGTTACATACCAACCCTGCGGGGTGGACGGTGTGCGCCGGCGCCGATACAGTGCCGCAGGCAGTGTGCCGGGTGCACAAATGTGTTTGGAGACCGAAGGTGACGGATGGGTGCTGCACAGCAGAAGCAGGCGGTGGGATTTGAGGATGTGGAGGCGGCGCGGGAGCGGATTCGGCCTCATGTTGCGGAGTCGCCCTGCCCCTACAGCGAGTTGTTCAGCCAGCAGTTCGGCTGCAAGGTCTATCTGAAGCTGGAAAATTTGCATCTGACCGGCAGCTTTAAGGAACGGGGCGCCTGCAACCGGCTGCTGCAGCTCGACGATGAAGCAAAGAAGCAGGGAGTGGTCGCCGCGTCGGCGGGAAATCATGCCCAGGCGGTGGCGTTGTATGCGTCGAAGTTCGGGGTCTCCGCGAAGATCGTGATGCCCGAGGGAACCCCGCTGGTGAAGGTGACGCGTACCCGAAATTTCGGCGGCCAGGTGGTGTTGCACGGCGCGAACTTCGATGAGGCCTTCGCTCACGCCGTCGAGCTGGGCGAGCAGGAAGGCAGACGGTTCATTCATCCCTTCAATGACGCCGAGATCATCGCCGGGCAGGGCACGCTGGCTCTGGAGCTGTTGGAGCAGAATCCCTATCTGGACACCATCCTGGTGCCCATCGGCGGGGGAGGGCTGGCCGCC
>SKMT01000058.1 GCA_007120915.1 Myxococcales bacterium
GACCGTCATCTGCCTGTGTTCGCCGTAGTACGGAATGTTTGCGCCCGTTCCGGCGCCGACCTCCAGAATGTTTTCGCCGTCCACCCGCGCCCACAGATCGCGGCGCCACCGATGAGCCCGCCGCTCCATGGGCCACTGGGTGATATCGTAGATCCTGGCGAGCCGATCGTATCGCCGCCTCACCAGCGCTGTCTGTCGATCATCGCGCTCCTTAAGCTGTTCGCCGCGCTCGACGGTGTCGGCGTCTCGTTCGTTGCGCTCTGAATGTGATGATTCCCGTTGCTGCATGGGGCCCTCGTTCGGTCCGAAGTCGGCACTGCGCCGTGGCGTCGAAACTAAGCCAAAGCTGCCCGACGACTAGGGATTCGTCCTCGGCGTCAATCCCCTCACCCGATAACCCTCGGAGCTGTCATGCAATTGTGGTTCATTATCCTCGCTATCGCACTGCTCACCGCTTCCGCCGCGGCGGCACAGCACGATCGGCCGCCGGTTCGTCGTCGCAATACTGCCCCACCAGCATCTCCCCGGCTGCCGTCTCCACATCCCCGGTAAAGAGGATACGACGCTGCACGTATTCGGCCATAATCACCAGGCTGTCGTTGTTGATATCCGTGCCCGACGGGGTATTCGGCAAGTCTCCTCCCTCCGAGGCAGGTTCACTGCACACTCCGTGCCGGAGCCCGTGATAACACTACGATGTGAACTCGGCGTGACACGACGGGACGAAGAGATCGTCGTGTAGGGAAGGAACTGGTGCCGAAGTGCCGACTATTGCTCATCGGCCTGTGCACAACTCTCCACTGCACTTGCCGAACTTCGAACGGTCCCGTTAATGCAAACGTTTTGCATTTAGCCCGGGTGTGGGTTACGGTTATCCGTATCCGCTGATCCGATGCTTTTGTGCGGCAGGTGCTATCTGTTCGTCGCTGCCTCCGAACACCTGTGTGCCGCTGCGACTGCCTCAGACTGAAGGATTACCCCATGCCGTTTATCGACAGTCTGCCCAACCTTCACCCCGCCGTCTCGCACTTTCCAATTGCCCTGGTAGTGGTGGCGATTCTCTTCGACCTGGTATCGCTGGTCACCGACAGGCAGTGGCTCGACCGGGCGGCCGCCGCGCTGTACGGGCTGGGAGCCGTTGGAGCGGTGGGCGCCTACATCACCGGCCAGCGTGCCTCCGAGCAAATCGACATTCCCCCGGAGTCGATGTCGGCGGTGTCGGATCACGCCGACATCGCACTGGTGTTCCTTGCCGTCGTCGTGCCCCTAGCGGCCATTCGGGTGGTGCTGGCCTACCGGGATCGCGACACCGACTCGCTGTCATTGAAACCGGTTCGTGCCGTCGCGGTAGTGGTCGCCCTGGTCGCCGGTGGGCTGGTGTTGCACACCGCCAATCTGGGCGGGGCGCTGGTGTTTGAGCACGGGCTGGCGGTGGAGCAACGGGTCGTCGAAGAGGAGAAAATCGTCGAGGTTCAGCCCGATGATCAGGACGACGTTCTCGACCACATCGATCCCGAAGACCGCTACACCGTCGAAGACAATACCATCCGCTGGAATCCCATCGCCGCCGACACCGGTGCGTTGACCTCGTTTCTGACATTCATCGACGGCTCCCCCGACGACACCATCGAAGCGGTTGAGCCCGAAGAGGACCCGGTACAGTCGGGGCTGGTGTTTCAGATCGACGGAACGGGACTTTTGAAATTTCCTGAGATCTACGACGACGTTCAGGTCGATGTTCAACTGGAACTGATCGACTACGACGGCGCCATCGGTCTGGCCCATCACATCCACGCTTATGAGACGTTCGAGATGTTTCGCTTCACCGACGACGGCGAAGGTGAGTTGATCCGTCGCACCGACGGCAACGACGACGTGCTCGACGACGGCACCGCCGATGAAGTGCCCGACGATGTCTTCGAGCTGACCGTCTCTGCGTCTGGGCGCCACTTCTACGGGCGGCTCGACGGTGAAGCGCTGGCCCACGGCCACGCCGATCCCCTGTCCTCCGGAGAGGTGGGATTCTTCTTCGACGGCGCCGGTCAGATCCGGATCCATTCGGTGACGGTCACCCCGATTTAAACGGCGTTAGTGCATCTCGTCCATCATCTCCATCATCTGCTCGCAGTATTGTTCCATCGCCGCGTGATGGTCGGCCATATCTTCGTGACGTGAGGCGAGGTCCGACCGTTCAGCCTCCTCGTTCAGGTCTGCCATCTCCTCGTGAAGTTCAACCATATCCTGGTGGACCTCGGCCTGATGGTGCATCCGCTCCCGCTGCTGTTCACGCTCCCGCCGTTCCATCCTCATCCCCGGCTGGTCATCGTCGTCTTGGTGGTGGCGTCGCATCTGATCGTTATCGTCGTCATCGTGATGATGGCGCATCCGGGGCTGGTGCTGCCTTCTTTCCATCCGCTGATGGCGTTCTTCCATCTCCCCGTAGGTCTGACGCATCTCGTCGACCAACTCGGCGAGTTCGTCGTCTAACTCATCGTCTTCTTCGAGCTGGTCGTACGCCTCGTCGAGTTCTTCGAACTGCTGAAGCAGCATACTGCGGCGTTCGTGCATTTGCCCGCGCATCATCTGCATCTGCCCCATCTGCATCATCCTTTCCCGTTGCTCTTCCGTCATCTCCTGCTGCTGCGGCTGGGGCTGATCGGGCTGGTCCACCTGCTCGGGCTGGTCCACCTGCTCGGGCTGTTCAGCCACCTCTGGTGAAGCACAGCCAACGGCGATAATCGCAATCATGAAACCGACCAGTATCGTGCGAACCATAATGCCCCCTGAAAACAAAGATGCAGCCCCGAAACA
>SKMT01000715.1 GCA_007120915.1 Myxococcales bacterium
CCTGTGTCAGCGCCAGATTCCGGGGGGAGCCAACAATGTGCAGTTTGCGATTGGGAGCTTACACAGATGCTGGAGAGAACAAAAAGATCGTTGTGCTGCGATCACTCACTTATCAAGCCCAGGGAGTGCTGGGGTTTGTCTGTCTTCTGTCCTCTGTTTTCTGTCTTCGGCAATCGCAGCGATCATCATCACAGATTCCGTTGGATACTGCCCTTTAGGCGCTCTGTCTTTACGGAGGTCAATCAAATGCGATTGCCCTACCGACCACCCGCCCTTTAGTTGCAAACGGTTTGCGATTATGGGATGTCATCGCTATACAGGTAGGTCGATGTTCGAATCACCTCGCCAGATTTCTATCCGGGAGCAGCACCGTTGAACCCCAAATCCGAAAGCATAACTGCCGCCGAGCAGCCCGGCGTCGCCGAGCAATCGGCGGCTGAGGAAGTAGTCTCCGACCACGTGCTCTGGGACCAGTTGGGAATCTTCGGCTCCGCGCTGTGTGTAGCGCACTGTGTGGCTACGCCGCTGATCGTGGGCTATCTGTCAGCAGCGGGGCTCGGTTTTCTCGGCGGGGAGATTGTACACAAACTGCTGGCGGCGCCGCTTCTGTTCATTGCGCTGCTGGCGTTTGTCCCGGGCTACCGGCGCCACGGTGACGTTCGCATCCTATCTGCGGGTCTGGTCGGGATCGGCCTGTTGTTGATTACGATTTTTGCGCTGGAGCCCTTTGTGGCCCACGGCGTGGAGACTACGTTGACCATTCTGGGCTCCGTGGTTCTGATCGGGGCTCACATCGCCAACTGGAGGCGGGGTGAGCGCGCCGCGCATCAATCGGCTACAGACACAGCTCGTCGTCGGTGACTCCCCGCCGGCAGTGATAGCGCTCCTCCAACTCTTCGACAAACCAGGCCCCGTCGACTTGCTGCATGCGTACGCGCATGTCGAGCCCGGCCACGGAGTCGTCTTTCAGTCCCCATTGCAACAAAATTCCGATGTTGCGTTCCGGGCCATCGCCGGTGATGCGCGCCGTTATCTCATTGGCATCGATTCCGAGTGAATCGTAGAGCCGAAACTCGCCGGCCAGTTCCATCAGAAGTTGCCCGGGCGTGTTGGCGCCGTCGCCCTCTTCAGCGGTGAATTGTTCGGGGATCTGGCGTTCTGATTCCTGCCAGGAAGTGGTGTCCGCACCATCAGCGCGTTCGCGAAGCTCGTCCATGTGGGGCTGGCGCTCAAAGTCGTCGTCTGCTTCGGCGCGTTCGCCCACCTTGGGGGCGCCATCGTCGTCTGTCTTGACCGGCTCGTCGAATTCTTGTTGGTCTTCGGCGACTTCCTCCTCATCGGCATCGTCGTCGGCCTGCTCGGAGGGTTGATCCTGTTGGGGTTCGACGGCCTGGGCCGGTTCGTCGGTCTGATCGGGCTGTTCGTCGGGAGACGTCTCACAGCCGGCGAGGGCAACGGTGACGGCGAGTACCACGAAGAGTACGGATTTCATTACATCGTCCTTTGGAAAGCAATTGTCTGCTGGCAGGTCAGCCGGGGGCGCGGGCGATCGTAAACGTCGTCGTTTCATTGAGACAGGAGACGAAACGGACATCTTCAAAGCCGATGTCACGTAGTCTGTTCCGAAACCGATCTCGGGTCAACACAGGGGCTGCGGGGGAGACACCGAAGTCGAGAAATCCTTCCAGCGCGCGGGCGATGGGAGTGGGCCTTCTCTCTTCATGGACGGTCTCCCAGAAGATGGTCACCCCGCCGGGGTTGAGCACTTCCAGGGACTTGCGGGCGAACTTGTCGCCCAGATCGTTGCCGGGGTCCAGAACCATCTTCTTGGTCAAGAAGACCAGATCAAAACGTTCCCGTCCCCATTGATCTTCGGAAGGCTCGCCGCCGTGGGGATGCGTCTCGACGACACGGGCGGGGTCGACATCGTATTCGCGCCTCAGCCGCGGGATTCGCTCCACCAGGTGGGGCAGACACCCGTAAGTTACCCGGGCGTCGCAGAAGGTGCTCAAAATCAGGGAGCTGAAGCTGACGCCCATGGAGCCGACGATCAAATGGCGGATTTCGGGCAGTTCGACGCGGGCGATCAACTCTCGGCCAGCCTGATCGAGATAGGCGTTGACGCCGTCAAGCAGAGCGTCGACATCGGCGTTGTCCTCGAAAATATCGAGGCTGTCGGGCACCTCTCCGGTGGTGGCGCCTTCAATCATGGCGGGAAATGCCTCCGCGTAGCAGGTGCCGATGTCGAGCATCGGATTCAGCGACAGCGAACTGTCAGCGGTCAGAAATTCACGGGCAAACGACGAGGCGCAGTAGTTGCCGTCGGTTCGCTCCACCAGCTTCTGAGCATGCAGGATTCGAAGCAGGTTTTCTGCCGCTTCGGTGCGGATACCACAGTGTTCGGCGACTTCGTCGGCGCTGATCGGTTGCTCATCAAGCACCTCGAAGATGCCGAGGCGGTGCGCGAGAAAGAGATTGGCGGCGAATCGGTGGTAAAACAGCGCTCGATCGACGTTTCGATACACCTCGAAGTGTCGAAGCAGCGCACCGATTCGGTCGAGCTGCTCGACCGGATCCTTGACGAACAACCCGCGCAGCATATCAAGCCGGCCCCGCCACCGGGCGGCGGTGTCGCCCAGAAGCCGACGGGCAGCACGGATGGGAGTGAGGGTGTTATTCCGCTGACCTGACTCGTCGCTCATCCCGCCAGCCCCTCCTCAACGCGCGAGCGAGCGTGACGCACCAGTCGTCGCACGTTGCGGTGCGGCGCCAGCTTGCCGGTGCGATCCAACAGCCCGGTCAGCCCCTC
>SKMT01000267.1 GCA_007120915.1 Myxococcales bacterium
CATTCATCGAGACTGTCGACGGGCGGGCTGGTGTCGACGGGGCGATCCGCATTGGGCGCGTTGTCCGTGCCCGACGACTCTCCCCCACAGGCCAGCATCAAGCCGAGCAATGCAACAGATAAGAAGAGGCGAGCGCCCCACATTTGTTTCGACATCGAGGACTCCATACGTGACGAGATACCGTTTTGGGCAAACCCATGGCACCACGGGTATTGTGCCTGTGCACAGGGTCAACGACCGATGTCCATAAGCCCGGGCCCGGACGAGGGCCTGAGTCGGGGTCAGGCAACCGCTGCCGAAGCAAACCGATCCCACCGGTCTGACGGTGCTGCCGTGAAAGCGTGATGTCCGTGTGCTACCGTTTGAGCACAAGACCCTTTCGTTGCTTTTCTTTTTACGGATCAGAACTGCCGATGAATAGTGTTCACAGATCGAACTGGTATGGGAAGAAGAAACTGTCGTTGCTGGTGATACTGCTGATTGTCGCCGGTGGATGTTCCTCGGATACCACCGGTTATTCGGAGCCCGATGCTGGCGATCCACCGGGTGATACTGAAGACGTTCAACAGCAGGTGGAGGACGCCGACAGCGGCAGTGACCTGGACACCGGCGACCCCGACGCTGAAAATCCCGATGCGGACTCGCCCGATGTAGACGAGCCCGACGCCGGCGACGAAGTTGACTGCGATGAGCGCACGCTACTGTCCGATTTGCCGGAGTGGACACTGGCAGATGACGTCGTCTACGACCGAGACTCCGATCCCACCTCTTATGTCGACGTGTTTGTAGGAGACGAATTTCCGGGAACGAACAACAACTTCCCCTTCTACCTGAAGATCGGTGAATACGCGGCCATGGAGTTCACCGTGCCCCAGGATATGGACTACATCACCGGCGGCTGGCGCAAGGCCCCCATCGTCCCGTCGCCCGAGGAGATCGGCCAGGGCTGGCTTTTGATCGCCATCTCTCCGTGCAGCGGCGATTTCGATCCCGACTATCTCGACGAGTCAAACTGCATCGGCGTCTCCCAGACCAACGAAGGATGGAATCCTACGCGCTGGTCCATCGATCCCGACACCGACGAGTGCTACATCGAGCCGGGCGAGACCTACTATATGAACGTGTTGTTTATGGAGGATAACAACGAGTTGGAATTCCCCCCGACGCCGAGCCCATGTGAAGGCGTGCCCTCCGAAGAGACCACCTCCTGTGGAACGTATCTCCAGCGTGGCATCACCGAATCCAACTAAACACGCCCCACCGGTACCGGAGATTCTGGGTGTTGAGGCCTGTTCTGAAGGGTGGACAACGGGATGCTTTCAGGCTGCCGAAGAGTAGCATCGGTGAGTTTGGGGCCTGTTATGACGGTACTGGAAACAGCGGCGCCTGCTGGCCGGTGGTCATTTCCCGATGGAGCATCAAAAACCACAGTGTCGGCGCTGCGGCAGCATCTTCGGTAAAGTCGCCGGTGGTCAGGTTGGCATAGGGCACTCCGCCATCGGTGCCGTCGGTCAGTTGAATGACCATCTCCAGCACCTGATGGGCCACCGGGGGGTTGTCCAGCCGCAGTGCTGCCAGCGCGACGCCCAGGCTGCCCTCCACGAAGATCAATTCGTGATTCGGTTTCATGCCGTCCACTTCGTCCAGATAGGGCATAAACCCTCCGGTGATCTCGGCATCGTCGGCGGGAAACGACTCCAGGGTGTACTGGAGGCTTCGATGGGCTGTCTGGGGGCGGTCGATGGACAACAGCCACAGCGCTCCCCAACTGCCGGCGGCATCCAGCGCGCGGGTTTGGTCCAGGCGCCGGGCGTCTGTCCCCATGGCAAACCGGTTCTGGTCGTTCATCCACAGCATCTCCATGACCCGCTGTTCGAGCGCCGTGGCCTCGGTGTCGTCGAAGGCGCGAAGTAACATGTGCACGTCGAATTGATGCTCCGTGGAGACGAACTGTACCGGTACGTTCGGGGTGCGTTCGCCGATCTCCGGGTCGTGATAGCCCCGACCGGCGGTATACAGCCCGTCGATGGTACTGTCCGGAGCATCAACGCGGTTGTCTTTGACAAAAGAACGTGCCCGCGCTGCGGCCTGCTTCGCCTCCTCGTTGTCCATGGTGGCGGCGTGATAGGCCAGCGCCCACCCCGCCCAGGCGACCGCCCCGGTGCGCACATATTCCTCGTCATCAACAACGCCGTTTTGAGGTTGAAAGCTGAAACTCCAGGAGCCGTCGCCCTGCTGCAGATGCACCAGTGTCTGTGCCAGCGCACGGGCTGATGATTCGTCTCCGCTGAATGAAAACCACAAAAGCGCCAGAGCCTGGTCGTACAAATAGGTGCGCAAAGAGAGCGGTTGTTTAGCGTCGGGGAACGACACCACCGCCAGCGAATCCTGGTTGTCCGGTATGTCGAGAGCCACCAGTTGTATCCAGGCCTCAGCTTCGGCGGCGAGTTCGTCGAGTTGCTGCTTCAGAGCGATATCCTGGTCCGGTTTCTCGCCGTTGTCGCCGGGATCATCGTGCAATGAACCGACGGTGGTCGCACACCCCAATCCTGTCACTGCCAGGACCATGACTATTGTATAACCAGCCCATCTCATGGGGAACTCTCCGCGGCAGCGTCTCCGATTCTTCGCAATGGCTCGGCATACCAGGTTGATCGCAAGGGTACAGTACAGCCCGGAATTACTGACAGTCACCGATCGACGCATATCGCAGCATCACTGGCCGATCGCCGGATCTGTAAATCACCGATAGTCACTGATCGCCCTGTGGGCTCCAAAATGCAGGATAACCGGAGCATCACTGCGC
>SKMT01000414.1 GCA_007120915.1 Myxococcales bacterium
GGCATATTCATCGACCTGATCTTGCTGCTCGGCATCCTCGTCGTCTGACGGTTCTTGCTGAACGGCCTGCTCGGGCGGGTCACTGTCGTCCGCCTCCGGGTGTTGCTGGGGAGCCTCATCACAGCCTGTGAGCAACAGCCCCAGCATAAGAAACAACATCGCCGCCATCGCGACGGTTCGGGGTTTTCGGTCGTCTACGGTCATCGTCTGTTCTCCATTGCAGATGTTCGCTGTAGCTTCCCGGGTTTGTTTCGTCGTCGAGCCAGCCGCTGCACTTCTCTACGCGGCTCAACGGCATGTCGTCCACCCCTCCGCATCACGCCCCCTCTTCGATACTCACCTACAGAATATCTCACAAAAAATTCCGCTGCACCGACACCGCCACCGACGGGCCGACGAACGGCAGGTTCTTGCCGCCTCGATCGCCCCAGGCGTCGTTGGTGGCGCTGAGGGTCACCTCCCAGAACGGATAGGCGACATGACGGGTGATATGGGCGCCACCGACGAGCCGCCGAGTGGCGCTGTCGGGGATGGCGGCGTCGGCCTGATAGGTGTCGCCGGCGACGTGGAGTCCCAGATAGGCGCCCCAGGACCACTGCACGGAGGGGATGTGCATGTAGGTCAGCCCCATGCCCAGTTCGGTGCCCGGGCGCTGGCTGACGGTCTCTCCCCCCTGTTCGATATTCCGGTTCAGATACTGGTTGAGCTCGGCGTAGGCGCCGACGACGTGGCGGATGTGCAGAAACTTTGTCGCTCGCATCCCGCCGGTGACGCCCCAGTGGCCGTTGCCGGTGATGTCGGCGCCGGCCGGGTCGTTGCTGGCGTCGGGGGCGGTTCCGGTGGGGATGTGTCCGGTCAGATACAGATCCACAAACGGGACGTAACTGTCGGGCTGCCCCCAGTCGATACCGGTCATGTTGTCGCGGGCGACCATGTAGCGGACTCCCGCCGCCGCGTCGCCGATGCCCCAGCCGGTGGCAGCCGAACCGACCAGATCGCGGTACTGCAACCGCAACGGAACCGACCCGTACAGTTGGAACCGCTCGGTGCCAAACCGGGTCCCGCCCCCCAGGGTGGTCACCAGATCGTACAACCCGGCGTCGCCGAACGACCGGTACTCTCCCTCGGCATCATAGCTGCCGACGGTGGGCTCAAAGGAGCTCTGGGCGGTGAGCACCGCCTGGTGACAGGTGCCGACGACGCCGAACTCCCCGCCGCCGGTGGCGGTGCAACAGGCCTGAGCGTGAGCCTGGCTCGTCGTCCAGGGCGAAACCGCCAGCGCAGCCACAACCAGCGCGAACATTGTCGCCGCAACCGCGGTGATTTTGTCTCGCCGTTCTCTGTGACGTCGAATTGTGCGGTCGGCGATCATCATTACTCCACCTCGTAGTCGACGACGAATTCATCGGTGAGATCATCCACGGCGACATCGACCCGCAGCTCCCAGTGCCCGGGCATGCTGTAGACGATGTTGGAGACGACGTACTCTCCGTTGTCTTCGATCACCTCCGGGTGCTCCGGAGAGCCGTGGCCGTGACCCGGCATCCAGGGCTCGACGTCGATGTCGGCGCCGGTGACCGGCTCACCGTCGTCGGTCAGATGAATCGTCACCACGTTGTCGCCGGTTATCGGCGGATCGGGATCGGGGAGAAAGTGCCCGGAAAAATGATCGTCTTCAGACGTCACCATCTGCTCGGCATTTTCATCTCCCCCTTCAGTGCCGTCGGCCTCTCCGCAGCCACCACCGACCAGCAGCAGCGAAAGCAGGGCGACAGGTGCGAATATGTTGAGACGATGGATGGTCATGGGGGACTCCTTGCTGATTCAGTGACAGCTCTCGCCATCTTGTTCGTCATCCTGGTGGGAAATGTCTTGAAGCATCTCCCCGATGTTGGCCTCCAACTGATCGCGGTCATCGCCGTCAAATCCGATGTGCACCGTCTGAACCTCCCCGTCGGGATCGACGAAGTAGGTAGTGGGCATGGCGGCGGGGTTGAACCGGGCGAACGCTTGCTGGTCGGCGTCGTGCAACAGAGGCAACGTAAGTGAGTGCTCATCGGCGAACTCGCGGATATCGTCGGCGTCGGCGTCGATGGACACCGCCAACACCTCCAGGCCCTGGTCGCCGTATTGTTCCAGCATCCGTTCGTAGAACGGCAGCGCCTCGTGGCAGGGCGTACACCAGGTCGCCCAGAAGTCGATGAGCACCACCGAACCGCGAAGCTGCTGAAGCTCCACCTGCTGTCCGTCGATGTCCGTCAGCGCCAGCTCGGGGCGGTCTCCCTCGCTGACGGTGCTCCACCCCACCGCGGGGGCGAGCACCACCAGAACAACCACGGCCACGGCAATCAGTGCGGAACCGTCGCTCCGTCTCATCACGCCCCCTCTTCGATGCTCACCTTCAGCGACGGCGATTCGTACTGAGGCTCGCCGTCTTCCAGCACCCGGATGTGAATGGCGGTCTCTCCGGTCTGTTCACCCATCTGCAGGTGGATCGTGCACCCTCGCATCTGGCAGTGCTCAATCTCGGTCAGCTCCCCGACGTTGTCGGCAAATCGGCCCCGGATGTCGTGATTGTCGTCGTAGTCCAGCTCGATCTCTTCGCCGTCATCATCGAAGGCGTTGATCTGAAACGAGAAGTCGTCGCCTTCTGCGTACAGCGACGGTAACTCACCACTCCATCGGTCGCCGTCGGTGTGGGCCACCGCCTCCTCGGCATCGCGGTCCACCACCTCGATGTCGGCGATGCCGAGTGTGTTTTCGAACTGTTCGCCGGGAACGGTTTCAACGTCGCTTCCTTCA
>SKMT01000634.1 GCA_007120915.1 Myxococcales bacterium
AATCCGGTTTTTGTTCAGGATTTTAATCCCAGTTGATCACGTCGATGGAGCGGCATTGCTGGACGGCGGGCGGGGATTTCGATACTTCGGCAGTGAAGTTTGGTTCTGCCTGACGAGGAAACAATGACCCGGGAAATTCCGACGAACCGCCGACAATTCCAACGAGCCGTCGACGATCTGAAGGCTCGTCATCGAGACAACTCGGACAATCCCGGGTCTCACCAATGCCAGCGTTGCCGGCGCTGCTACCACTGCATGTTTACCACCGACAGTGAGGACTGTTTTTCCTGCACCTACTGCCGGGAGTGTGTGCGCTGCAGCGGATGTACTCAGTGCACAGAGTGCGAGGACTGTCATGGGTGTAGCTATTGTGTGAAGAGTCGGCACTGCTCGGACAGCTCCTATCTGATTTTTAGCGAGAGCTGTTCGGGCTGTGTGTTCTGCTTCGGGTGTGTGGGGCTGGTGGACAAGGAGTTTCACATTCTGAACGAGCCGTTTTCGCGGGACGAATACTTTCGAATTGTCGGGGAGTTAAAAAAGGAGTTCGGCATTCGAGATCGGTAGCCGGGGCGAGGAGACTTGACCGCAGCGTATAGAACCGTAAGACGAATCTCCCTGTGAGGGGGCAAGGAAAACGGTCGGGAGTGCAGGGAAGCGAGCGGTACGGCAGTGGTGATGCACTTCTCAGGAATTAGGAACGGAACAGATGGCGCAGAAGCAGGAGCTGCAGCGGGACCTCGGGCTCTGGTCGGTGATCGCGATTGCGATGGGGGCGATGATCGGCAGCGGGATCTTCGTGTTGCCCGGGGTGGCGATGGCCCAGGCGGGCCCGGCGGTGGTGGTGGCATTTTTGGTGGCGGCGATTCTGGTGGTGCCGGCGGCGATAAGTATCGCCGAGTTGGGTACGGCGATGCCGGAGGCCGGTGGGGATTACATCTTCATCGAGCGGGGGATGGGCCCAGGCGCGGGAACGGTCGCAGGGCTTGGCACCTGGTTGATGCTGATGTTCAAGGGAGCGCTGGCGCTTTTGGGGGGGATGTATTATCTGACGGCGCTGGGAATGCCCACGGATATCCCGCTGTGGCAGCTCGGCGATGAGTCGATGCTGAAGGCGGTGGCGGTGGTGCTGGGGGCGTTGCTGATTGCGGTGAACATCTTCGGGGTGAAGCAGACCGGGAACCTGCAGACGGTGATGGTGGTGGTGATGGTGGTGATCCTGGGGGGATTCGTGGCGGTGAGCATGTTTCACGTCGACTCCAGCTATTACGACCCGTTCTGGTACGATCCGGAGGCCGGTCAGACCGGGATGGACGGGATGTTCGGGGTGTTGTCGGCCACGACGATGGTGCTGGTGTCCTACGCCGGGGTCACGAAGGTGGCGGCCGTCGCCGAGGAGATCGAAAACCCGGAGCGCAATCTGCCGCTGGGGCTGTTGTTGTCGCTGGTGGTGACGACGTTTCTGTATCTTCTGATCGTGTTCGTGATCGTCGGGATTGTGCAGCCGGAGATGCTGGCGGGATCGAACGTGCCGATGGCCGATGCGGTGGAAGCGCTGTTTACTCACCCGGCAGTGGCGCTGGCGGGGGTGGCCCTGATTGTGGCCGCGGCGATGCTGGCGCTGGTGTCCACGGCCAACGCCGGGGTGTTGACCGCCTCGCGCTACCCCTTTGCGCTGAGCCGCGACAAATTGCTGCCGGAGTTTTTCGGACAGGTCCACGACCGGTTTCACACTCCGGTGACCGCAATCTTGATCACCGGGGGAGCGATGCTGGTGATCATTTTGTTTCTGCCCGTCGAAGACATCGCCAAGATGGCCGGTTCGTTCCAGATTATCGTGTATATTCTGGTCAATCTGGCGCTGATCGCGTTTCGGGTCGCCGATCCGGAGTGGTACGAACCGGGATTTACGTCCCCGCTGTATCCGTGGCTGCAGGTCTTCGGAGTGGTCTCGGGGTTGGCGATTCTGACCCAGATGGATCTGTTGCCGCTGATCGGCGGGGTGGGCATCATCGTGCTGGGCACCGGATGGTACCTGTACTACGGAAAAGAACGTGTTCAGCGAGAGGGCATCGTCGGTGAGGCGCTGGCAAGCACCATGGAGGTGGAGGTGACCGAACATCAGCCGTATCGCGTGGTGATCCCGATTGCGAATCGCGAGTCGCTGGCGGGGCTGATTCGGGTCGCTGCCGCCAGTGCGTCGCCCCATCCCCATGCCGAGCTGATCGGGGTGAATGTGGTGGTGGTGCCGGACCAGACATCGCTGGCCCAGGAGATCGCAACCGAGGTGGACCGGATGGACGCCCAGCAGCGGCTCATTGAGGAGGCCGAACAGTTGGCCGAGCAATTCGGTGTGCCGATGCGCAGCCATCCGATTGTGGGTCGGGATGTGCCGAAGGCGATTCTGGACGTCATCGACGAGGAAGACGCCGACGAGGTGATACTGGCCTGGAAGGGAGAGCGCGACAAGCGGGATTTCATTCTGGGCTCGAATATCGATCCCGTCGCCAAGAAGGCGAACTGCGAGGTGACCCTCGCGAAGGTGCGTCACGACCGCGTGGGCTCGACGGTGGCATTTATCACCGACGGGCCCTACGCGGAGGTGACGCTGATCCGGGCTGCCGAGCTTGTGACCAGCGAAGAAGGCGCCACACTGACGCTGGCGACGGTGGTTCAGCCCGAAGAGGGCGTAGATGACGAAGAGCTTCGCCGCCGGGCCCGGGAGATGATCGAAGAGGCCGTCGACAAGATGGATCTGGTCGACATCGATGACTACGACGTTCAGGTCGTCGTCGACGACGATGTCGACTCGGCGCTGCTTCAGATTGCCGAGCCGTTTCAGACGGTATGCATCGGGGCGACGCGCTCCAAGATGTTCGAGCGGGTGCTGTTCGGGGCGATCCCGGAGATGATCGGCAACAAAGTCGACGGCAACGTCGTGATTGTACGCAGCGAAAAGGGCAAGAGCCGATCGCTTTGGGCGGCGCTGAAGAGCAAATGGTTTTCATGACGAGAGGGAGAGCCGATGAGTGATGATGAGACGTTGAAAGTGGGAGCGATCACGGTCAGCGACCGGGCAAGCAGCGGGGTGTATCCCGATGAGAGTGGGCCGGCGATCGAACAGTGGCTCACCGAGGCGCTGGTCACCCCCTTCGAGGTCGAAAAGCGGATTGTCCCCGACGAGTTCGACCGGATCGCGGAGACCATCGTGGAGTTGACCGACGACTGGGGCGCCCAGCTTGTGCTGACCACCGGGGGGACGGGCCCGGCGGTCAGAGACGTGACCCCGGAGGCGACGCTGTCGGTGGCGGACCGCGAGATGCCGGGGTTCGGCGAGCGGATGCGCCAGATCAGCCTGCAGTATGTGCCCACGGCAATTCTATCGAGGCAGGTGGGGGCGCTTCGAGGGCGCAGTCTGATCGTGAATCTGCCGGGCAGCCCGAAGTCCATCGCCGAGATTCTCGATGAGTTGTTTGCCGCGATTCCGTACTGCATCGAGTTGATGGATGGGCCCTACGTGGACACCGACCCCGAAGTGGTCGAAGCCTTCCGGCCTTAAACCGCGGAGGCGCCGAGGGATTGGAACCGCAGAGACGCAAAGAGCGCAGAGGAAAAACCTGGGAGGGAACCGCCAAGAACGCCAAGAACGCCAAGGAAAAACATTAGGAAAATTGGGCCGTGCTGTTTCGGTCGGCGGGAATGTTCTGCGGGATGACCGGCCCCCGCCGGGTGTGGTAGGCAGGAGGGGACGAGATTTGCGACGATCACCTCCCTGCAAAACCACGGTATCCCCATGAGTTCCAACGTGATTCCGGGCCAGAGTGAACTGGACAGGCTGGTCGGCTCCTGGCGTGCGGGCCGTGGGATCGGGCGGTACATCACGGCGATGGAGCATATCCCGGCGCGGGATGCTCGGTATGGTCCGACGCCCGAACAGTTGGACGACCGAGTCGTTCAGATGCTTGGGCGCCGCGGGTTTTCGAAGCTGTACAGCCATCAGGTCGAGGCGATCGAGCATGCGATGGCGGGGCGCAATCCGGTGGTGGTCACGCCCACGGCGAGTGGAAAGAGCCTCTGTTACAATCTGCCGGTCGTCGACAGCATGTACGACGGGCACAGCGCGCTGTATCTGTTTCCCACCAAGGCGCTCAGCCAGGATCAGACTGCGGAGCTCAATGATCTGATGGGGGCGCTCGACGGCACCGATGCAAGCTGGGAGGCGCAGGTATACGACGGGGATACGCCTCCGGACGTGCGTCGGCGGGTGCGCAGAAACGGTCGGGTGGTGGTGACCAATCCCGATATGTTGCACGCCGGGATATTGCCGCACCACCGCAAGTGGGCGAGCTTTTTTAAGTCCCTTCGCTACGTGGTGGTCGACGAGCTTCACACCTACCGGGGTGTGTTCGGCAGTCACGTGGCCAATGTGCTGTGGCGGCTCCGGCGCATCTGCGATCACTACGGGGTGGAGCCGACGTTTGTGGCCACCAGCGCCACAATTGCCAATCCCGCGAAGCTGGCGAAAAATCTGACGGAGCTGAACTTCGAGGTCGTCGACGACAACGGAGCGCCGTCGGCGGAGCGCTACGTCTGCTTTGTAAATCCGCCGATTATCGACGCGGAGCAGATGCGGCGCAAAAGCCCGCTGACCGTGGCCTGCCAGATCGCCCAGGAGTCGTTGAAACGCGACTGCGGGACGATTGTGTTTGCCCGAAGCCGTCGATCCGTCGAAATCCTGGTCAACCGGCTGAAGCGCAGGCTGGTGCGCAACCGAAATACCAGCCATCTCGCCGATCAGGTCGCCAGCTATCGGGGGGGGTATCTGCCGGACCTTCGCCGGTCGATCGAACGGGGCTTGCGGGAGGGCCGGCTCAAGGGCGTGGTGTCGACGAATGCGCTGGAGCTTGGCATCGACATCGGCAGCCTCGACGTCTGCATCACCGCCGGGTATCCGGGCACCATCGCGTCGACCTGGCAGCAAATGGGCCGCGCCGGGCGCGGCGAGGGCACCACCGTGGCGGTGGTCGTCGCCGGTGATGATCCGGTAGACCAGTTTATCATCAACCACCCCGAGTACTTTCTGGGTCGGTCTCCGGAGGCCGCCCGCATCGATGCGGCGAATCTTTTGATCGCTGTGGAGCATCTCAAATGCGCAGCCTACGAGCTGGAGTGGAGCCACGGGGAGCCCTTCGGGGCGCTGACCGACGAGCAGACCACGGAGGCGCTCGAATTTCTGGGCCGTTACATGAACGTCGTCCAGAAGGAGGGCAGCCGCTGGAAGTGGACCTCGCGCACCTACCCCGCCAGCGAGGTGAGCCTGAGAAGCCTGGCCGAAGAGAACTTCGTGGTCGTCGACGAGACGGGTCGTGAGCCCAACGTGGTCGCTGAGGTCGACTTCGAGAGTGCTCACCTGGAGCTGTATCCCAATGCGGTCTACCAGATCAGCGGGGAGCCCTACCGGGTGGAGCGGCTCGACTATGATCAGCGCCGCGCCTACGTGCAAAAAAGCGATGACGGCTACTACACCACGGCGATGCACTACTCGTCGGTGCATGTGCTCGACGAGTTCAAAGAGCGCAAGCCGGCGCGCACCGAGATCGGTTTCGGTGAAGTGCGGGTGACCCAGCGGTTCGTGGGCTACAAGAAGATCAAATTCGGCACCGGGGAGAACGTCGGCTACGGGGAGTTGAACCTACCGGAGCTCGATCTGCACACCATGGCGTACTGGATTCGTCTGTCGGCGGCGCAGTTTGAGGATCTGGAGCGCGGATTCGAGTCCGATCCAGATCGCTGGGCGAGGCTGGTGCAGGGGGCGGGACAGGTGTTGTTGACGGCGGCGAGCCTGAAGATGATGTGCGACCCCCGCGATCTGGATCTGTGCATCGGCTCGGTGACCCACGACCAGTGGTTCAGCGAGGAGTACGACGGGCTGCAGGTACGTGACACCGACGGGATCGCCGCCGACCCGGAGGCCGGCAAGGTCGCCCCGGCGATCTACGACCCGCATGTCTACATCTATGACCGGTATCCGGGCGGGGTGGGCATCGGCGAGGGGTTGTTCGACGAGCACCGGGGGTTTATGCGCCGGGCCGTCGAGCTGGTCGCCGGTTGTGAGTGCGACGACGGCTGCCCCTCCTGCGTGGGCCCGCCCACCGACGGCATGGAGCCGGTCAAGGAGGACGTGGTCGCTGTGTTGGAGGCGCTCGCTGGGTGATAGGCGCTGGGTGCTGGGCGCTAGGCGCTAGGCGCTGGGTGCTGGGCGCTAGGCGCTGGGTGCTGGGCGCTGGGTGCTGGGCGCTGGGCGCTGGGCTCTGGGTGGTGGGTGCTGGGAGCTGGGTGCTGGGCGCTGGAGGTGGACGCAAAATGCCGGGCATGTCAGAATTGACAAAATTCGTGGTGTGTTGAGTGAATAAATCTGTCGGGAGTGCGGATGCGAATCATCGACGCAGTGGGCGAAGGTGAGCGGGTCGGGCGGCGTTCGTGGCGATTTCAGTCCGGTGAGAAGCACTATTTTGCGACAGCGGTGCGGCTGGAGGAGGATGACGAGATTCGGCTGGTGCAGAGCCCGGGGGCCGCGCCCTGGGAGCACGTCGAAGTCATCAGCAGGGAGGAAGCCGAAACGCTGCAGTTGGGCGAGGGCCGGTGGGTGCTCGTGGTGCGTCGGTGGGTGCAGGGCAAGTCGCTCGACGAGGTGACGCACCGGCTGGAGAACAACTGGCGGCAGTGGGCCGCCGACCTGACCTATATTCTGCAAAATGTGCACGCCCAGAAGGCGGTCCACGGAGCACTTCGCCCCCAAAAGGGGTTGGTGGGGCGGGATCGGCGGTTGAAGTTGGTGGGGTTGTTGCCAGTGCAGCGCGAAGCGGGAGAGGAGTCGGTGGTCGACGGATCGCCTTTTATGGCTCCGGAGTTGGAGGATGGACAGACCGCGCCTGATCGGGCGTCGGACGTATATGCGCTGGCGGCGATGATCTGCTGGATGGCCGGCGGCGGTGAAGTGAAAATGGGCGCACCTCGGGAGCATCCCAGCGGGATGGAGCAGGACCGGGATGTGCCGCAGGTGCCCGCCGGGATCGACGGCCCGTTGGCGTCGCTGATCGAGCGGGCGCTGATGGCGACAGGGGAGGCGCGCCCGACGGTGTCGGATTTTTACCAGGCGCTGGTGCAGCATCCGTCGGTCAAACCACGGTGGTTCGTGGGGCTGCCGCCGAGTCTGTACCGGGGAGTGGAGCGGGCGGTGGTTGATGCTCTGGATGAGGGGGAGCAGGCGGTGATGTTTGAAGGAGCCGGCGAGACGGGCAAAACCTTCGCGCTGCGGCGGCTGAAGCCGAGATTGCAGGCGACGGGGCGCGTTGTGGTGGTGGCGACGTCGGATCGGATCGAAGGGCCGGGGCTGGGTGAGGAGGCACACACGGCGCTGGAGCGGGGCCCCTGGGAGCCGGTGCGGCGGCTGGTGGAGGTGCTCGAAGAGCACGGAGGCAGCCAAGAGACGCGCATCGAGCAGGCACCCCGAGGGGCGGATACGCTGTGGCATGCGCGGCGGTGGCTCGACCGGCTACGACAAGCGCTTGGCGACAACGAGACGGTGGTGCTGTGGGACGACTACGATGTCACCTCCCCCGATGTCCGTTGGTTCTGGGACTACGCGATGCAGCGGCTTCAGAAGGAGGGCGACAACAGGTTGCGGCTGGTGGTGGCCAGCGAGCCCGGCGGTGAGTGGTTGCGCGACGCAAAGCGGTTCGAGATCGAGGGGCCGAAGGCGCGGGCATGGGCGGGGTGGCGGCAGCGAACGCAGCTCAGCCAGGTGCGTCGTATTGGAGAGCAACGCTTCAGTCTTCTGGTGGAGCGCCACGGGGCGCGTCCGGTAGAGCTGTTCGACGCGATCAACAATGAGTTGGGAGCAGAAAAGATCCCGGAGTTTGCACGGCGCCGCCCGTCGACCAGGGCGGTAGCCGATGCCTCGGCGCTGTTTGCCGGGGACTGGCGTCGGCATCTCGATGAGCTGCTCGGCCGCGGCGGCTGTGTACAGGCGGCAAAGACCTGCGAGGAGTTGTACCAGGTACTGACTCGATCCCATCCCAGGGAGCGGCTGCAGGTGTTGGGGTTCTGGATGCGGGCGGTAGAGGGGACGGGCTATCAGCCTGTGGTGGTCGACCGGCTTGAACATGCGCTGGAGCAGACCGCCGAGTTGGAGGCATCCAGAGCACAGGCGCGCCTGATGCTGGGGCGGCTGTATTCTGGGTTGGCCCGCTGGGACGAGGCGGTGGCGATGTTCGACCGGATTGCGCCCACCGATGGGCCGCGCCAGGTGGAGCTGCTGCGCTGGAAGGCCCAGGCGTTGGCGTTGGCCCGCCGTTGGCCCCGGGCGCTCGATGTGGCCGAAGAGGGGCTCGAGATCGCGGAGGGGCTCGATGAGTCGTTGAAGTTGCTGCGACTTCATCTGGAGACGATCCAGGCCGGTGCAGAGGGGCTGGAAGGTCAGCCGGAGGCGGCGAGTCGGCTCAGAAAGCTGGCCGGAGAGCTTCAGCATTTGGAGGCGCCGGTGTTGCTGAAGGCGTTTTGTCACAGGGTTCGCGGCGACGTGCTTGTCAAACAGGGCGATCCGACGGAGGCGGTACAGGCGAAGTTGAGGGCCGCGGAGGTGATGGAGACGGCGGGGCGGGCGGCCGGGCTTGCAGAAGTGTTGTTTGAGGTGGGCCAGGCACAGCGCCACGGGGGCCGGGTGGGACTGGCGCGGGAGTACTTTCTGCGCGCGGCGAAGCTGGTCCATGGGGGCAGCGCCGAGTCGCTGGTACGTCGTCTGGCCGTGGAGACGGTACGGGTAGCGCTGGTGTTCGGCAGGGTCGGCGAGGCCGAAGAGATGCTCGCAGCCGTCGAAGGCCGGCCCGATGAGTCGGTGTCCGGCGAAGAGCTGGCACGGTGGCTAGAAGTGCGTGGGGCCGTCGCGCGGGCGACGGGCGACACGGAGCAGGCGTGGAAGTCGGTTCGACGAGCGTTGTCGGTGCTCGACGGAGATTCGGAGCTTCAGGTTCGTCTGCTCGCAGAGTGTGCCGATCTGGCAGTAGAGCACAGGCGATGGGAGACGGCGCGCGAGTTGCTGCAGAAGGGGGCGAGCCTCGCCGAGCGCCATGGTCTTGAGCAGATGGACGATCTGTTGAGCGTGGTGAGGGCTCGGCTGCAGTTCAGCAGCGGCGACGGGCTGGAGCAGTTGGGCACCGAAGAGCAGTTGCGCCACCAGTTGCGTCGGTCCATCGACCGCAGACGTGTGGAGCCGTTGCTGGTGTGGGTGCCCCGGCTGTGGTCGTTGCTCGACGCCGGTGATCAGCCCGAGACGGCGGTAGTGGTCGCGCAAGCGTTTCACCGGGCCGTTGGCGAGGCGACCGAAGGGTTGGGTCCGGCTCAAAAGGAACAGTTGGTCGACTCACTGCCGTCGATTCCACAGCCGGAACAGCTCGAAGAGACGGAGGATGCAGCGCCGGCGCCGGTTGAGCCTCCGGCGCCAGGGCGAAACCAGGAGTTGATCGCCGAGAATGAACGACTTCGCGAACAGCTCCGGGCGCGCCAAGAGCGCATCGAACAGCTCGAAGAGCGTATCGCAGAGCTGGAGAAGAAGCTGGAGAAGAAAAGCTCGAGCCAAAAGAGCAATCGAGGCCGGGGGCGGCGCCCGAAGGCCAAGCGTGATGAGGTGGTCGAGGCGATGGAGGACAACGACGGGGATGTCGAGGCGGCAGCAGCGGCCCTGGGGGTCAGCAAGCGCACAATGTATCGGTACTTAAACCGGTACGACATCGACCAGTGAGGAATTTATCCGCCCTCAGCGCTGTGTTAGTCTTCGTGTCGAATAATCAGACCTTCTGAACAATCCGTACCGATCTACCGATGAAATTTCGCTTTGACGACGCTGAACCTGCCCGGGATCCCGGCGATCTTCGTGTTGCCCACCACCGGATTCGCCGGTTTCTTCCCCAGCTTTACGGACCGGACAGCCTGGGCCGGATTCTGGGCTGGATGTCAGGGGACCAGGGTTTCTGGCAGCGCCACCTCGAAAAGCAAATCGCCTGCGGACAGCGCAGTGCAGCACTGGTGGTGTCGGCCGTGCCCCTTCTGGTCGCGGCGTACTCCCGCGAGATCGACTGGATCGCCCTGTTGGAGTTTCCGGCGGTGCTGCGCGAGGAGCTGGAGCTAAAAGAGGACGATAAACTGCTGACGGTCAATTCTCATCTGACGGGCAAGCGGCTGGCCCCTGACCTGGAATACGGCCCCGCCGCTTCGGAAAAATACGCCAATTTCTCGCCGCTGATTGCCGACTTTTTCTCCGACGACACCGACATCATCGAAGAGCTAAAGGGGGATATCCCCGAAGGGGAGTGGGAGCGCACCGCCGTCTGTGCGGAGGCGTATCTCAAGAAGCACGGGCCGGTGGCGCGCAACGGACTGCCCACGAAAGTCGAAACGCCAGCGGCGGTCTGAAGAAGCCGGGGCTCGGGGTCGGTCTCGAGGTCGATGTCGGTCTCGAGTTCGACACCGAGATCCGACGAAGTCATTGCGCCGGTGGCGCTGAGTCGGTGAGGACTTCGTGGAGAAGTTCTGCGAATTCGTCGGGGCAGCCGACCTGGGGGGAGTGGCCGCAGCCGTCGATGATGTGCAA
>SKMT01000729.1 GCA_007120915.1 Myxococcales bacterium
ATCCGTCGGCCCCGCTGATGCGTCGTCCCCCCCGCGGCATTGGACGAATCGACAGCGATGACCAATGGTATCAGCGTACTTTGAGACCCCTTTCCCTCAACATTTTCGGAGCCCCCATGAGTGACGTACTCGACGAACTGGTCGAACTGCTGTCCCTCGAAAAGATCGAGGAGAACCTGTTTCGCGGCGCCAGCCAGGATCTGGGCTGGGGAACCGTCTACGGAGGTCAGGTGCTGGGCCAGGCGCTGTCTGCAGCGGTGAAGACGGTGCCTGAAGACCGGCACGTCCACTCGCTGCACGCCTACTTTTTGCGCCCCGGCGATGTCTCCCGCCCCGTCGTCTACGATGTCGATCGCATCCGCGACGGCGGCTCTTTTACCACCCGCCGAGTCGTCGCCATCCAGAAGGGCCGGCCCATCTTCAACATGTCGGCGTCGTTTCAACTCCAGGAAGAGGGTTTTTCCCACCAGGCCGACGCCCCCGACGCTCCCAGCCCCGAATCTCTGAAAACCGACCGTGAGCGCATCGCTGAGTACGCCGAGAATTTGCCCAAACCACTCCAGAAGCTCGCGCTGGCGGACCGCCCCTTTGAGTTGCGCGCCGTCGATCCCATCGATGACCCCACCGCCCCGGGCGCGAAACCGGCGCACCACATGCACTGGCTGAAGGCCACCGGAACCCTGGGGGACCAACCGGCGCTGCATCGCTTCTTGCTGGCCTATGCCTCCGATTTCAGCTTCCTGTCCGTCGCACTTCGCCCGCACGAAGTCACCTGGCTGACGCCGGGAATGCTCGTCGCCAGCGTCGATCACGCCATGTGGTTTCACCGCCCCTTTCGCGTCGACGAATGGCTGTTGCACGTCGTCGAAAGCCCCTCGGCATCCGGGGCGCGCGGTTTCGTTCGCGGCAACATCTTTGACACCGACGGCAACCTCATCGCCTCCACCAGCCAGGAGGGCCTGATCCGGCAGCGCATCGGCGATTGAATCGAATCCCCCCGGCCACCGTCAAACCGACACACACTGGTAACGCCCCCCTGAAATCGGCTACCCTGTCTGACCGAGCTGTCTTCCCTGCGATGTGGAGGAATTGATGGAACGCCCCGGAGCGAGTTGGACCACATTTGTCGCCATCCTGCTGGTAATGATGTCGATCCCGGCATCAGCCACCGCCGAAGACAACGACAACGACGAAGATCAGCTCTACGGCGAGGAGGAAGTCGAGCGGCCCGACCCGCCGCTTCGACGTCCCGTATACGACGCCGGTCGCATCAGTCTCGGCGTCGACGGCGTGTTCAGCCGTACCAGCGCCCGCGCCGAGCTGCTCGACAGCGGCCACGCCACGGACACCACTCGGTTCTTCCGCGTCGACCCCTGGGTGACCGTGGGAGTGGTGGACCATCTTCACATCGGCCTTCGCTCCGGGCTCGTCTCCCGACGCATCTCACAGGAAGGTGGCGACGCCTCCAGCGACAACGCCATCGCCGTGCAGCCCACAGCCGTGTATTTCGTACGAGTCACCGACCGGTTCGGGCTGTATGGAGAGCTGTCGCCCGGGATGTATTTCGGGCGTAGCCAGCGCACCATTCCTCCCGAAGAAGAAGGCGATGATCCCCTGGAAGATGAGCAGACCAACACCCTGGGCTTCGTCATCACCACCGGCGCCGGCATCAACTACCGGCTCTCTGATGGCTTTCAGTTGCGCTTCGGGCTGGCGTTCAACGGGCTGTGGGGGCGCGAGCGCGTCGAAGTCGATGGAGAAGAACACTCACTGTCGATGGGCACCACCAATATCGGCACCCAGGCCGGCATTCGCTACACCTTCTGATGGGTATGATTGGCCCACATCGCGCCACTATTGCTGTTGATCCTCTTCGTCGTAGGGAAACGCCACGGGCAGCTCCCCGTCGTTTTCCTCTTCGCTGCGTTCGAACGCCTTGCGGGCTTTCTTTTTGGTGCTCTTGAAGATTTTACGGGCCTTTTTGACGTCCACACCATCGATAAAATACGCCGAAGCAGCCCGCCCGATGGCCTTTGTTCCCGCGTAGGCCACCGCCGCTGATATCACGCTTCCCAGCCCCGGAGTGACCACCTTCGCCAACGCCCGCGCCGCCTCCCGTAGCGCCACGGCGGCACCGACGTTCGCCCCGATGGCCCCCAGAAACTCGGTGGCCGTCTTCACTTCCAGGCGGCGCCCCGATATGTAGCCGATTCCGGTGACCAGGCTCATCTGAAGCGATGTAATCGGCCCGATGTCCGCGATTGGAACCGGCGTCACGGCGATCCCGCCACAGATCGTGGAGACAATGTTGGTGAGTCGGTCCGCGATACGGCGCTGCATCGCTTTGACCTGGGAGAGCCGCACGAACTCCACACGCGCCTGATCGGGCAGCTCATCCAACAAAAAATCGAGCAACTCTTCGATGCGCCATCGCTCGTCGGCGCGCCGCGTACCATCGCGGCGCCACGACTGGTATGTCGACACTCCGTGGGCGGCGACGAACTGATCGCGAAGCTCATCGCGCTCCCGGATCTTGCGCTCCAGATGCTGCTCGATGCGCTCGATGCGCTCCAGCTTCTCCTGCAGATCGTCGTCCCGTTCGCCCTCCGGTTCGTGCAGCCGCACGTTCTTCGGCTCCACTTCATCGCAGTGCGTCGCCACGGCCACCACCGGCACCGGAATATGGTGGAGCCGACGGATGTGCTCGCACACCTCCGTGAGCGCATCCAGATCCCCGTCAATCGCCGCGTCCACCTCCTTGGCTTTGATCAAAAACACCACCGCGTCCGGAGCCTTCTGTTCCAGTGCGGCGGCGATGCTTTCGACCGGGGTCAGGTCCGCTTCGGCACCCTCCGGGGTCGTCCCCTCCTGGATTCCCCGGGTGTCCAGCAGATCCACTGTGCCCAGATCACCGGCGTAGGACCACCACTTGCCCCGATGCGTCGTCGCCTTCTCATGGCCCACCTCGGCGATCCGTTCCCCGAAGATGGCGTTGATCAGCGATGACTTCCCCGCCCCGCGCCGGCCCACCAACACAAATCGCGGCGGGCGCTGCTCCAGAAGCAGTTCACGAAACTCACCGATCCGGTCGCGCATCTGTCGGGCCACCGGCTCCGGCACCCGGTCGAGCATCTCTTCGAGGCGTAATGACTTCTCGATCAACTCTTCGCGCAGCGTCATGATCTTCTCCTTTGCGCTCCCTTCACCGCGATTAGATTCCGCATTGCCAGCTTTCTGTGCATGCCCATCAGGTTTGCGACGCTTCAGCAGGACCGGAGGTAGACGATGGAAAATCTAATTTTCATTGTGCTGTACGTCGCGATCCCGGTGATCATCCTGACCATGGGATTTATCGCCGTGCTCACCCGCGAGCAGCGCGAACTCAAGGGCAACGGCACCGAAGAGCCAGACTGGCCCTCCCCTTAGGCTTCCCCCTTTGTTCCCACCACCACGGCCGCCCACACACGCGTCTGCAGCGTCTCGTCACACCAGTAGGTATCGATCGCCTCGCTGATGTGGCTGAGGACTCCCTCTCGTTCGTCCGAACGCACCGCCCCGACCCAGTGAGGAAAAAACGTCTCCTGGATCAGCGGCGAGTACAGATATTCGCGCCCACCCCCGAAGGCTACCTCCCAGTCCAGCTCGCTGATCGCGATATCTTCGAGCCCACATTGCTTAGCAACGTCGAACAGTTTCGCTGAGGTCAACAGGTTCGAGCGCAGATCGTCGATGCGCGGCAATACGTTTTCCAGCCCACAGGCGCGAAGCGCTTCGTCGAACAGATCGTAGAACTCCGGGAAGCTCTTCTGAAGCGGCACGCAGGCGATCATTGGGCTGCCCGGTGAAATCACTCGTACCAGCTCCGACAGCCCCTCCCGTGTCTGTCTTCCGGTCACGAGCCCGTGTACACAGGCCGCCGCGTCGAACACGTCATCGGCGTAGGACAGCGAGTTGACTCGCTCCTCCACAAAAAACAGTCGCCTCTTGTCCTCCTCGCTCACCCGCGAGCGCGCCTCGTCGAGCATCGCCCCCGACGAGTCCAATGCCATCAGTCGAGTCGACTCCGGCAGCGAATCCAGCCAGTGCATCACCATCGCCCCGCAACGCACTTCCGCCGCCAGCACAGTCGCTTCCGCCGGATGTGGTAGGTCTTCACCGGCGAGTTGAAGCGCCGGCGCTGTCCACAGCCGTTCGACCACCTCCCGGTGGGCTCGCACAATTGGATTGTCTCTATCTTCGCTCATAACGTCTCGAAGTGCTCGAAACCGGCGCTGAATTCGTCGACCATCTCTCCTGCAGGACCTATCACTTCCACTCCCTGTCGGGCGTCGCACGTCGTGCCGATGATAATTGGTCGCTGCCCGTGACGGGTGGCGTACCGTTGCAGTGCATCAACGTGCCCGGTCGGAACTGTCATCACCAGACAGTAGTCTTCTCCCCCGCCCAAAATCCAGTCCCGAACAGAGCCGAGCCCCTCCTGTTCGGCGACCAGAAGCGGCGCCGGTATCTCCAGACCCGACAGATCGATGGTGGCACCGACACTGCTGGCCTCCAGAATATGGCTCAGATCCTGAATCAGCCCATCGCTGGTGTCGATCATCGCCGACGGCATCGATTGCAGCGCGAGCTCTCGGCCCAGCACCAGCGGCGGGCGCGGTCTGAGATGAGCCTGAACGAGCTTTTCGAGCGGCTCCTCTTGTTCCCGCCCTGCTCGAAGCACTTCCAACCCCGCCGCCGAACATCCGGGAAGCGACGAGACTACGATCGTCTCTCCCGATGATGCTGTACTGCGCAACACCGGTTGTGTCCCTTTCAGGCTGCCCAGAATCGTCATCGTCACCACCACGGGCCCCCTCGTCGATGTCATATCACCACCGACGACGGTGACCTGCTGCGGGTTTGCCGTCAACTGGTCCACAGCTTGTTGCACACCGGCACAAAAGCCATTGACCCATTCTTCATCTGGTGGCGACGCCAGTGCCATCGACACAAACAACGGCCCTGGCACCGCCCCCATGGCCCCGATGTCACTGAGATTGGAGGCGGTCAACTTCCAGCCCACGTCCTCCGCGCTGCTGAACCGGCGGCGAAAATGCACCTCCTCGACCATGGTGTCCATCGACACTACATCGAACGCCCCCGGCTCAACCACCGCCCCGTCATCACCGATTCCCACACGCACCGAATCCGGGGTTACAAATCGTTCGGCAAACCCCGCGATCAATTCGAATTCTGTGGCCATAACGATGTTGGTGGGTCAGTGCTTAGAATATGTCGAAGAACAGCCAGGAGAATACCAGCAGCAGCGCCGTCCAGAACACCAGCGCCCCCAGAAGAAGACGGGTGCGGAATTCTTTGACGTCCTCCTGAAACTCATCAGACTCCGCCTCCGCCCGGGTCTTCGCGATTTCGATGGCCACCTCCAGACTCGACGCAAGCTGTTCGAGCGCATCGAGGGCCCGCCGGTCGCCGGGCTCCTCGATCAGATGCTTCTGCACGGTGCGGATTCCGAAATCGACCAGCCCCTGCTGGGTGACGTAGTCGACAAACTCGTCGATCTCCTTGTCCTCATCGCCGACGAACTGCTCCCACATCTGACCGGCCCGTTGTTGTTGCTCTTCCTTGCCCGGCGGGGGCTTCTCCCAGGGCGCCTGGCCTGGCTCGTACTTCGCAGCTCGCTCAACGCTGAGTCCACAGCGTTTGCAGTGATCGTCGCTCTCTTCCATCGGCTCGAAGCACTTCCGGCAGCGAGCTTCTGCCGATGGCACCGGAATCAACCGCTCAATCGAGTTGTCGACAAATTCGTCGCCCACCTCCAACACCGGCTTCGGGGCTGTTTTTCGCTCTCCTCCGAAAAGACGCCGCGTCCCCAACTCACCCAGCGCTTCGACCAGCCCGGTGTCCTTGCCCGTGTCGCCCTGCGAAACGCCTACCTCTTCGATCTCCGGGGCCGCCTCATCGGCGCCGGGTTCGGCGGAGTCGGCACGAATCACGTTTACATGACCGCATTCATCGCAGACCAACCCCACCCCGTCGTCAGTGGGACGTACCTCGGCGGCCGCTGCCAGGTGGCCACAGTCTGTGCATCGGATCTCCATCGTTGTGCCTGTGTACGACTCAATGACTGCGCGGTGCAACCCGCACCCAGCGCCCGGCGTCGACTACCTGGTAGGGATGCAGTGTTCGCACCGGGGCTCCGGCTTCGTCAAAAGCCCACTGGCCGCTGACCCCGCTGTAGCTCTCGGAGCGAAGCTGTCGGACCACCCCATCGCGAAGCGGCTCATCGCCGGCGGCCGCTTCTGTAGCCTCGGCGACCATGCCCACCAGATCGAACAGTTCTGCCTCCGGGGTCGTCGCCTCCCGACCCGTCTGTTCGCGAAAATCGACGACGAACTGGCGAGCTGTTTGCCCGTCGACCTCTCCTCCGAAGGTATCGAAAAAGATCGCCCCCCGTGCATAGTCTCCGGCCCTCTCCAGCCCGTCACCTTTCCAGCCGGACAGCCCCAGAAGTGTCACCCGCTCGCCCTGGTCATCTGCCGCCGTGGCAATGCCCACACCGCCGAGAAACGGCAACAGCCGGGCTACCCTGTGGTGAGCATCGGCGATGACCAGCGCATCAAACTCCACCTGTCCTTCCCGCGCCAGTGGCACCGTGTGCCAACGGTCCGAACGCATCTGGTCGAGCCGCCGGTCTGCACCGACATAGGCACGACTTCCCACCAGCACCTCCAGGGGATGACGAAAGTCCGTTGTCTCCTCCTGGTAACGAGACAGCGCCGTGACCCGCCCGTCTAGCTCGCCGAACGCATCGATGACCGCAGCGGTGATGTCATCGCCATACCCCGACTGCGGTGCGAGCAGTCCAATCCGCTGCGCCTTCAGCTCTTCGGCAAGGTACCGCGCCAGCGCCTCGCTTTGCTGACCGGTGCATACACGTGCCCGCATCACCCAGCCGCTGTCCTGTTCTACCCCCGGCTTCGACGAATACGACAGCATCGGCAACCCCGCACGCCCTGCGTGGTCCGCCGCCGTGGCTGCATGCCGGCGCATTGTGGGGCCGATGACCGCTGCCACCTCCTCGCGGCCAGCAAGCGTTTGGACCGCTTCTGCGGTCTGTGCCCCACTCTCTCCTTCGTCAACCCCTTCAACCCGAACACCGCTGTCGGCTACAGCGTACTCGGCGGCCTCCAGCAGTTGTCTGCCCATCGACTCCAACTCGCCACTGAGCGGGACCAGCACGGCGACCACCGGGTCGTCTGGATCGTCCTGGCGATCCGTCGCCTCCGGCTGGGACACCGGCAACGACACCATCGCTGCTGCCATCAGCACCACCGCCGCCTTACTGATCGAAAAACCGCCGCACCCGCGACCAGATGCTCTCTCCGGTCTCTCCTCGTCCCGATCTGGACTGGTACTGCTCACGGAGTCGTTCCTGATGTTCATTGAGTTGGTCCGGCGACGTCACCTCCAGGCGTACGTACTGATCGCCGCGAGGCCGGTCACCGATCGCGGGCAGACCTCGTCCCCGCAGCCGAAACACACGGCCCGACTGCGTGCCCGCCGGTACCTTCATCAACACGTCACCTTCCAGCGTTGGCACCTCCACCTTAGCTCCCAGTGAGGCCTGGGTAAAACTGACCGGGTATGTGATGTGCACATCCTGGCCATCGCGCCGAAACAGGGGGTGTTCCTCGATGTTGATCTCCACCAGAAGATCGCCACTTCTTCCGTTGTCACCGGGAGCGCCTTTGCCCGACCAGCGCAGTGTCTGCCCGTCTCGAACTCCGGGGGGAACGTCCACCGGCAGAAGTTCACTCCCCTCGATTTCCCCGCGCCCCTCACAGCGACGACATGGTGTCTGCACCACCCGTCCACGCCCCAGGCATCGGGGACAATCTCTCATCAGTGAGAAGAAGCCCTGCTGACGTCGCACCCGCCCCTCGCCCTTGCACTCATCGCAGCGATTCAAGCGGGTACCCGGCTCTGCGCCGCTGCCTCCACATCGGGCGCACTCCCGGGGTCTGGACACCGTGACGTCACGGCGAACCCCGGTCATCGCTTCCTGAAGCGTAATCCTCAACCCCACGCGAATATCCTTGCCGCCCGCCGATGAACCAGCGCGCCCCAGTCCTCCAAACCCGGCGCTGATCACCGTGTTGAGCGCCTCGAATAGCTCGCCGAAATTTTCCAGGGGCCCCCCCGCGACCCCTCGACGTCGCATCCGGTCGTATGCGCGGCGGCGGTGCGGGTCGCTGAGAATCTCGTAGGCTTGCGTTACCTGCTTGAACCGCTCCTCGCTGTGACGGTCCCCCGTGTTGTGGTCCGGGTGGTATTTCATCGCCTTGCGGCGGTAGGCGGCCTTGATCTCCGCGGCGTCCGCGCCGGGCTCCACCCCCAGAATCTCATATGGATCTACACTCATCGGTTCGGTCTAGTTCAGATGAAAAAGCCTCGGAGTCACTCAGTGAACCTCCGAGGCTTCGCGCATATTCACTTTTTCTGATTGTACACGCTCACACGTCGTCGGCGACCGCTTCGTCCCCTTCGGCGGGTGCATCGGCGCCCGCTCCTTCGACGGCGTCGTACATCGCCTCCGACAGCCGGTGCGCTGCCGCCTCCAGAGTCGTACAGATCGTCTCCAATTCTTCGAGCGACGCGTCGTCGAGAAGCTCCTTGATCGCAGCGATGTCCTCGGCCATCTCCTCGTACTCGTCGGGGGGCAACTCTTCGCCGTACATATCGAAGCTGCGCTCCGTCGAATAGAGCAACCCCTCTGCCTGGTTGCGCATCTCGATGGTCTCTTTGCGCCGCTGATCTTCTTCCTGTTTTGCCTGCGCCTCTTTGACGATCTGCTCGATGTCGTCGTCGCTGAGCCCACCGTCGGCGACGACATTGACGGATTGCTCCTGTCCGGTTGCCTGATCACGGGCAGATACGGTGACCATCCCGTTTTCATTGATCTGGAAGGTCACCGCAATCTTGGGCACTCCGCGAGGAGAGGGGGGAATACCGGTCAGCTCGAATCGGGCCAGGCTCTTGTTGTCCTTGGCCATCGACCGCTCACCCTGGAGCACATGAATCGGCACCATCGTCTGGTTATCTACGGAGGTGCTGAAGATCTCGGTGTGGCTGCACGGCACCGTGGTGTTGCGCTCGATCAGCGGGGTGAACACACCTCCGGCGGTCTCCACACCCAGCGTCAGCGGTGTGACGTCCAACAACAACACATCCGTCAGCTCCCCGCCGATGATCCCACCCTGGATCGCCGCGCCGATGGAGACGACCTCATCGGGGTTGACCGACGTATCGACCTGCTTGTCAAAGAACTCGCCCACACGCTGCTGCACCCGTGGCATCCGGGTCATCCCGCCGACCAGAAGTACCTCGTCGACGTCGGAACGGCGCAGGTTCGCATCCTGAAGCGCCGTGCGGCACGGATCCAGCGAGCGTTCGATGAGATGATCCACCAGCTCTTCGAGCTTGGAGCGGGTTAGGGTCTTCTCGATGTGCAGCGGTCCTTCGCCTTCCTCCGGGGTGTACACAAAGGGGATGTTGATCTCCACTTCCTCGGCGCTGGACAGCTCACACTTCGCCTGCTCCGCCTCCTCTTTGAGCCGCTGCAATGCCATGCGGTCTTCCCGCAGATCCACCCCATGTTCCATCTCGAAGTCGTCGGCCAGCCAGTCGATAATGGCATTGTCGAAGTCTTCCCCCCCCAGAAAGGTGTCACCGGACGTCGACAACACGCTGAACACTCCTTCAGTCATCTCCAGAATCGAGATGTCGAACGTACCACCGCCCAGGTCATAGACTGCCACTTTCATCGCCCCGCTGCCCTGTTCGCCAAGCCCGTAGGCCAACGCGGCGGCGGTGGGCTCGTTGACGATTCGGGACACCGTCAGCCCTGCGATCCGACCTGCATCCTTGGTCGCCTGACGCTGAGCATCGTTGAAGTAGGCGGGAACGGTAATGATGGCGTCTTCGATCTCTTCGCCCAGATGATCTTCGGCGATCTCGCGCATCTCCTTGAGGATCAGCGCCGACACTTCCTGGGGCGACATCTCCTTGCCCTGCAGTTCTACCCAGGCGTCTCCATTGGGGCCTTCCACGATATCGTAGGGTACGCTGCGGCGCGCCTGGGCGACATCCGGGGCGTCGAATCGACGACCGATCAGGCGTTTGACGGCAAATACCGTGTTCTTAGCATTCGTCTGTGCCTGACGCTTGGCTACCTGTCCGACCAGCTCTTCGCCGTCGTCCGTGATCGCCACTACCGACGGCGTGGTGCGGCTGCCTTCGGCGTTGGGGATCACGACGCGCTCCTCATCAATGATGCAGGAGACACAACTGTTGGTGGTGCCAAGATCGATTCCGATTGTTCGTCCCATTCCCGTCGTCCCTTCTCTTCAGGTCAATGAGTGAGTGGCGAATTTGAAGTGCTTTCGTTTATTGATCTGCATTGTCATCGGAAGTATTCGACGGCTGGTCCGCTGCCGGCTGTGCGTCTTCGGCGTCGTCGCCACCCGCTTCGTCTTGCTGCGGCGTTGAATCGTCGTCTTCTGGCTGTCCGGGCTCGGCTTCGCTTGCTTCGGGCTCTTCAGATTCTTCGGGCTCATCTTTGTGGGC
>SKMT01000553.1 GCA_007120915.1 Myxococcales bacterium
GGGATGGCCGAAAAGTTCATCGCCGGCAAGACGGCCGCCGAGGCGCTTCCGACGCTGGAGACGATGTGGGAGGACGACGAAATTGCGTTTACCCTCGATCTTCTCGGCGAGGCGACGGTCAGCGAAGACGAGGCCGAAACGTACTTTCAGCGCTACGACGAGATCCTGGAGACGCTGTGCGGGGAGACGATGACCTGGCCGGAGCGCCCGATTTTGCAGCGGGCGAGCTTCGGGGAGATCCCCCGGGTGAACCTGTCGGTCAAAATCTCGTCGCTGTACAGCCAGCTCGACCCCATCGACCCCGAGGGCAGTGTCGAAGCGGTCAAGGAGCGGCTTCGCCCCCTGTTTCGCAAGGCCAAAAACCGGGGGGCTTTCATCAACCTCGATGTGGAGCAGTATCGCTACAAAGACCTGACCTTCCAGGCGTTCAAGTCGATCCTTCAGGAAGATGAGTTCCGCAACTTCAAGCACGCCGGAATTGTGTGTCAGGCCTATCTTCGCGACAGCTACGACGATCTGAAGTCGCTGATCAAATGGGCGAAGAAGCGCAAGACGCCGGTGACGGTGCGGTTGGTAAAGGGGGCGTACTGGGACTACGAGACGATTCACGCCGAACAGGAGGGGTGGCCGATCCCGGTGTACACCCGAAAGTGGGAGACCGACCGCAACTACGAGCAGTGCACGGAGCTGCTTCTGGACAACGCCAAATACGTGCACACCGCGATCGCGTCGCACAACGTGCGCAGCATCGCCCATGCGATGGTGTATGCGCAGGCGAAGGGGCTGGACAAAAGCGACGTCGAGTTCCAGATGCTCTACGGGATGGCGGAGCCGATGAAAATGGCGGTGCGCCAGCTCGGCTACCGGCTTCGCGATTACGTGCCGATCGGGGAGATGATCCCGGGGATGGCCTATCTGGTGCGCCGGCTTCTGGAGAACACGTCCAACGAAAGCTGGCTGCGCCAGAGTTTTGCTGAAGGAGAGAGCATCGACCGGCTTCTGGAGGCGCCCAAAGCGCCGGCCGGTGTCAGCGAGAGCACACCGGAGCCGAAGCACGGTGCCATCACGGAGCATGGGTTCAAGAACGAGCCGTATCGCGATTTCTCAAAGGCGAAATACCGCGAGAAGATGCGCCGGGCTGTCGACGACGTCAAAAAGCAGCTCGGCGCAGACTACAAGATGTACATCGGCGGTGAGAGCATGTCGGCGGACAACACCCTGGTGAGCACCAACCCCGCCCGGCCCGACCAGGTGATCGGACGGGTCGCCTCAGCAGGGGCCCAGGAGGCCAAGCAGGCGATCGCGGCGGCGAAACAGGCGCGGATTGGCTGGGCGACCACCTCCGCGGAAGCCCGGGCGCAATTGCTGTTTGACGTCGCCGACGCGATGCGCAGCAGGCGCGATGAACTGGCAGCCTGGATGGTCTGGGAGGCCGGCAAGATCTGGCGCGAAGCCGACGCCGATGTCTGCGAGGCCATCGACTTCTGCGACTATTACGCCCGGGAGATGAAGCGGCTGGCCAACCCGAAGCGGCTCGGCAGGTTGCCCGGTGAGCTCAATCACCTGGAGTACCGCCCCCGCGGCGTCGCCGCTGTGATCGCGCCCTGGAACTTCCCGCTGGCGATTCTGACGGGGATGACCATGGCTTCGGCGGTCACGGGCAACACGGTGGTGGTCAAACCGGCCGAACAGTCCCCGGTGATCGCCGCGAAGCTCAACGAGGTCTGCCGCGACGTCGGGTTCCCCGACGGAGTGATCAACTTTGTGCCCGGCCGCGGCGAAACCGCCGGCAAGGCGCTGGTGGAGAGCTCCGAGGTCGACGTGGTCGCCTTCACCGGTTCGAAAGCGGTGGGGCTTGAGATTCTGCGAACCGCCGGGGATACCCCCCGCGGGCAACACCACGTCAAAGAGGTGGTCTGCGAGATGGGTGGCAAAAACGCGGTGGTCGTCGACGCCGACGCCGATCTCGACGAGGCGGTGCAGGGCGTGGTGCATTCGGCCTACGGATTCCAGGGCCAGAAGTGCTCGGCATGCAGCCGGGTGATCGTGCATCAGTCCTGCTACGACGAGTTCAAAGAGCGGCTGGTGGAGGCGACCAAGAGCATCGTGGTCGGCCCGCCCGACGATCCGGGCACCAAGGTGGGGCCGGTGATCGACGAGGAAGCCAAACAGAAGATCGAGGGCTACATCGAGATCGGCAAACAGGAGGGGACGCTGCTTCTGCAGCGCGATGTCAGTGACGAGGGCCACTACGTCGGCCCCGCGGTGTTCGAAGACATCGACGTGGACGACCGGCTCGCCCAGGAGGAGATCTTCGGGCCCGTGGTCGCCCTGATGAAAGCGGAGTCCTTCGAGGAGGCCATCGATATGGCGAATTCGACGGCCTTCGCGCTCACCGGTGGCATCTTCAGCCGAAGCCCGATGAACATCGAGTATGCCCGTCAGGCATTCAACGTGGGCAATCTGTACATCAACCGCGGGATTACCGGGGCGCTGGTGTATCGGAACCCCTTCGGCGGCTACAAACTGTCGGGGGTGGGATCGAAGGCGGGGGGGCCGGATTATCTCAAGCAATTTATGGTGCCGCGAACGGTCGTCGAAAACACCATCCGCCGCGGCTTCGCCCCCGAGGATTGAACCGCGGAGGGGGGGAGGAAAACCGGTTGGAACCGCAGAGGCGCAAAGGGCGCAGAGGAAAACCAGGGTTGGAACCGCAGAGGCGCAAAGGGCGCAGAGGAAAACCAGGGTTGGAACCGCAGAGGCGCAAAGGGCGCAGAGGAAA
>SKMT01000693.1 GCA_007120915.1 Myxococcales bacterium
AGACCGAATGCTCGAGGCGATGCGGCGGCGCTACACCGTCGGTGAGTTCGTCGATCTGGTCGCCGACATTCGCGAGGCGATCCCCGAGATGGCGATGTCCACCGACATCATCGTCGGTTTCCCGGGCGAAACGGACGACGACTACGACAAGACTGTGAACATCCTGCAGCAAATTCGCTTTGATTTCGCCTACCTGTTCAAGTACTCCGAGCGCGACGGCACCTATGCGGCGCGCAACCTCGAAGACAGCATCGATGAGGAATTGAAAGGCAAACGGCTCTCCGATCTGATCGCGATGCAGGAAGAGATCAGTGCCGAAGTCTTCGGCTCCCGCATCGGTGAGACCTTCGAGGTGATGGTCGAGGGCGAAAGCAAGCGCGACAGCGCCGAGTTGTGCGGGCGCACCGACGACTTCAAGATGGTTGTGTTTCCCAAACCCGAATCCCACGAACTGAACCCCGGCGACTTCGTCGACGTACGCATCGACGACGCCACCAGCCACACACTTCTCGGCGAGTGCATCTCGCCCTAGCCCACTGAAACCGGTGGCCACACCGTTGTGCCACCCCCTGATTGCGGGCCGTTCCAACTGAGGGGCGGCCCTTACGAATCTGCACGGAGCTATCCTATGTCCAACCCGTCGACCTTCACGTCCGAATCGGTCTCCGAGGGCCACCCCGACAAAATTGCCGACCAGATCTCCGATGGCATCCTGGATGCGATCATCGAACAGGATCGGGGCTGTCGAGTCGCCTGCGAGACCATCGTAAACACCGGGCTGGTGCTGATTTTCGGGGAAGTGACCACCTCGGCGGACGTGGACTACCCATCGGTGGCCCGCGAGGTCATCGAGCAGATCGGCTACGACGACCCGGTCTACGGGTTCGACCACAACTCCTGCTCCGTGATGGTGGCGCTGGACAAGCAGAGCGAAGACATCGCCCAGGGCGTCGACGCCGACCGCGGCGACCACAAGGAACAGGGCGCCGGCGACCAGGGGCTGATGTTCGGGTTCGCCTGCAACGAAACCGACCAGTACATGCCGATGCCCATCGTATACGCCCACCAGTTGGTCGAACGCCAGGCCGACGTGCGCCGCAACCACGACACCGTCGACTTTCTGGGGCCCGACGCCAAAAGCCAGGTGTCCGTGCGCTACGAAGGCTTCGAGCCGGTGGCCGTCGACGCCGTGGTACTGTCGACGCAGCACGACGCCGACGTGACCATCGACGAGGTGCGCGAGGCGGTGATGGAGACCATCATCAAAGAGGTCATCCCCGCCGAGCTGCTGCACGACGACACGAAGTTTCATATCAACCCCACCGGCCGGTTCGTCACCGGTGGTCCCGTAGGCGACGCCGGGCTGACGGGCCGCAAGATCATCGTCGACACCTACGGCGGAATGGGCCGCCACGGCGGAGGCGCCTTCAGCGGCAAAGACCCCAGCAAGGTCGACCGCTCCGCAACCTACATGGCGCGCTACGTCGCCAAGAATATCGTCGCCTCCGGGCTCGCCGAACGCTGCGAAGTGCAGTTTTCCTACGCCATCGGCGTGGCCGAACCAGTCAGCATCCGCGTCGACACCTTCGGCACCTCCACGGTCGACGAAGAAGAGATCGCAGCGGTGGTCCCCGAGCTGTTCAACCTGAAGCCGGCGGGGCTGATCGATTCCCTCGATCTTCTCAACCCCATCTACCGCGACACCGCCGCCTACGGGCACTTCGGCCGCCCCCAGTTCAACTGGGAGAAGGTCGACAAGGCTCCGCTTCTCAAAGAAGCGCTCGGATAGTTGGAAAGTTGGAAAGTTGGATATGACCACTTCCCTCCAACTCGGCCCATTCACCCTCTCCGAACAGATCGGCGAAGGCGGCATGGGGGCGGTTTACCGCGGCCGGCACCGCCGCATGGGGGTCGACGTGGCGGTGAAGGTGCTGCGTCAGATGACCGACCCGAAGCTGCAGCAGTTGTTCCACCGCGAGGTACAGGCACATGCCGGGTTGAATCACCCCGGGGTGGTCTATCTGTTCGAATACGGCCGCATCGACGAACAGGCCGCCGCAGCCTGTGGCAACGATCTGGAAGCGGGCAGCCCCTTCGTGGCGATGGAGCTTGCCGACGGTGGTACGGTGCGTGACGCGTTGCCAGTGACCAACTGGCGCACTGCCTGTCATCTCCTGGTCCAGATTCTCGACACCCTCGCCTATGCTCATGCCCGGGGAGTGATCCACCGAGACCTGAAACCCGAGAACTTTCTGCTGTTCCGGGCAGATGGACCCGGGACGGTCAAACTGGCCGATTTCGGGATCGCCCACGCCATCGATCAAGAACAAGACACGGCCACTCAGCACCTCGAAGCGACCGCGGGCACACCCTGGTACATCGCCCCCGAGCAGTTGGAGGGCGACTGGCGAGCCTATGGCCCGTGGACCGATCTGTACGCCATCGGCTGTGTAGCCTGGGAGTTGATCAGCGGACATCCCCCTTTCGAGGCGCCGACGCCGATGGCCGTGGCCATCAAACACGCCACCGAGCCGGTGCCGCCTCTTCAGCCGCAGTTCGATATCCCGGAACAGGTGCACGACTGGATTCAGACGGCGACGGCCAAGCAACCACAGCAGCGGTTTCAACGCGCCGCCGATGCACTGTGGGCGCTACCACGGGCTGTACTGACCGAAGGGACGACAGACGACATCGAGCTGTTCGCCGGCTCCGCACAGCAAGGAGGGGGCACGACGTCGACCCTGCCGCTGGGTGAGACGACGACGATCAACTTCGATATGCCGCTGTTCGGCCAGGAAGACCACGCCGAGTCCACCGCCCCCCTGCAGACACTGACCGAAGAACCGCCTCAACTCATCGAGCTGCCTGGCGATGCCGACGCCGACGACCAGCCGCCCCTGCGGGCTGTCCGGCCTCCGGTCCCTCAAAGCTGGCAGACCGAACAGGCGGAAGTATTGCCGGCACCGCTGGTGGGGGCGGGGCTGGGGCTGTTCGGGTTGCGCGAAGCACCATTTGTCAATCGCCTGCCGGAGTGCCGGGCAATCTGGTCTGATTTGACGACGGTCATCGACAGGGATGAGCCCCGAATGATCTTCGTCGAAGGTGAAGCGGGCACCGGCAAAAGCCGACTGGCCGAACGGATCGCAACGCGAGCCCACGAGGTGGGAGCAGCGCGTGTGATACGGGCGGTGCACTCCGCGACCGGCGGGGGCGACGCGGAGGGGCTGAAGGGAGGATTCGAACGGATCTTGCGCACCGTGAAGCTGAAGCGCGACAACCTCGTTGAGCATCTGAGCGAACAACTGGCAGCGTCGGGCGGCGCCGAAGACGGCATCCGTCGCGACGCCCGGGCACTCACCGAGTATCTGCGACCGGCCGGCGACGACGAGGTCGAAGGCCCGCGCTATCAGTTCGCGACGGTGGAACATCGCCGGGCGCTCGTAGCGCGAATACTGTGGCGGCTGTCCATAGATCGTCCCCTGCTGTTGTGGATCGACGATTTGCAGTGGGGCCGCGAAGCTCTGGGAGTTCTCGAACACATCGAGCGCACACCGCTGGAATCACCGACGATGCTGGTGGTGGCCACACTGCGAAGCGATCTCATCGCCGACGCCGAGGCCCTCCACGAGCGCATCCACGCTCTCGGCGCCGGCCCCCGGGCACGAACGCTGCAGGTTGACCCGCTGAGCACAGACCACCAGCGCGAACTTCTCACGGGACTGTTGCCGCTGCGCGATGAACTGGCCGACAGGCTCGCCCGGCGCACCGAAGGCCACCCGCTGTTCGCGATGCAACTGCTGGGCCACTGGATCGAGCGCGGTGATATCACCGCCGGAGACGACGGGTTTGACCTGCGCGATGGAGAGTCTCTTCAGCTTCCCGAGAACATCCACAACCTGTGGATGAGTCGGCTCCACCGGGTGGCTATGTCCTACGACCATGCGATCTGGTCGGACATCCAGCAGGCTATGGAGTTGGCGGCGGTGTTGGGACGGCGTGTCATCCAACAACAGTGGGAGCTGGTACTTCAACGCGCCGGAGTCCGTGTCATCGACGGGTTTGTCCGACAACTCATCCAGCGCGGGCTGGCCGAACGCACCGACGACGGATGGATGTTCTGCCACGGAATGCTCGTGGAGACCCTTCGGCGCCACGCCCGTGAACAGAACCGCTGGCAGTTACACAACCTGCGCTGCGCCCGGATGCTCGAATCCATCGATCAGTTCCGGCATCCCGGAGACTGGGAGCGGCTCGCCGACCACTGGATTGAGGCCGGCCACCCGCAGCGAGCGTTGCAGCCGCTGCTCGACGAGATTGAGCTGGCCTGTGAGCGAAGCGATGACGACCGGATCGAAACGCTTCTGGCGAAGCGGGCAACACTTCTTGAGCAGTTGGACGTACCCGAAGACGATCCACTCTGGGCCCACCAGAACATCGAACGGGCCAACCACCTCGGCTGGCGTGGCCAATTCGAGCAAGCAGCGCAGCTTCTGTTGGAGACGTTGGACTCTCTTCCGGATGACCAACACGAGGCGTTGCGAGCCCGTCTGCTCCATACCCTGTCGCGCATGGAAGTGAGTCAGGGCAACAGACAAACAGCCGTTCGCTATGCCCAGAGCGGGCTGGACTACGCACAACGTGCATCGGCGCCCAAAACCGCCGCCAGCGTACATCTGACGCTGGCCTGGCTGTGCTGTCGTGTCGCCCGGCTTCAGCAGGCGGCCGAACACGCCCGAAGCGCCGTCGAACTCGCGGAGGAAGCTGGCGACGAATACATTCGGCTTGATGCGCTGCGCGTGGAAGCGACGGTGTTGAAACAACGGGGCGAACCGAAAGCGGGAGAGTTGTTTGAACATGTGCGCCGACAGGCCGGCGATGCCGGCTACGTCGACCTGGAGGCGGAGACGTACAACGACCTGGGCGATTTCGCTCGGTTCGCCGGCCAGTTTCAGCAAGCAGAACAGTACTATCGAGACTATCTGGCGACGGTCCGAGAACTGTCGCGCCCGGAACTGGAATCGATCGGCCGGTTGAACCTGGCGGCGTTGCAACTGCGATCGGCAACCCCCGGCCAGGCGCTGGAAACACTCGGCGAGGCTGAAGAGTTGCTGGAAGCGATGAACGCCTCCGACCGATGGACCGGAGTGCGCCATCTGATCCGGCTTGCCGCACAGGCAGCAAAGAAGGACCGAGATGGTTTCGCTGAACGATGGGAGCTGTTGGACGATGGCTGGCCCGACGGCTGGTCGCTGTTCAAGGATCACCCCTGGCTGCTGGAGACGGCCGCCGAGCATGCCGAAGCCGCCGGCTGGACCAAGGCGACCGAAGAACTCCAAAGACTCGCCGCCGAACTGTGGGAGCGACTCGGCGACGACGAGGCTGCCCAACGGCTCCGGGCATAATCACCCGCCCCGCAACCGCCCGGCCAACCCGGTATACCGCTTCATCGACTCATCGTTTTCCACCGCGATTTTCACCGCCCGCTGGGTGCCCACCAGAATCACCAACTCGCTGCCGCGGGTGACCGCCGTGTACAGCAGATTGCGCTGCAGCATCACGTAGTGCTGCGTCATCACGGGGATGATCACCGCCGGGTATTCGCTGCCCTGGCTTTTGTGCACCGTAATCGCGTAGGCGAGCGCAAGCTCGTCGAGCGACCCGGAGTCGTATTCGACGGTGTTGCCCTCGAAGTCGACCCTCAACACCTTGTCGTCCACAAAGACATCGACCACTCGTCCGATGTCGCCGTTGAAGACATCCTCGTCGTAGTTGTTCGACGTCTGCATCACCCGGTCGCCGACGCGAAACGAGGTGTTGCCGCGGCGCAACTGAACGGCATCGGCGCAGAAGATGTTCTGCAGCCGCTCGTTGAGTCGATTGCACCCGATCTCCCCGCGGTACATCGGCGACAGAATCTGTAGCTCGTCGAGCGGATCGAACCCGAAGGCGTCGGGGATGCGCTCTGTGGCGAGCTCGACGATCTTGTTGCTCGCGATCTCGGGGTTTTCAGCGTTGATGGTGTAAAAGTCGACCAGCTCCCCCTCGCGGCGGGTGGGCACCACCGGCAGCTCACCGCGGTTGATGCGGTGGGCGTTGACCACGATGGCCGACGCTTCGTGCTGGCGGAAGATCTCGGTCAGCCGCACCACGCTGCCCACGCCGCTGTCGATCAGATCTCGGAGCACCTGGCCGGGCCCGACGCTGGGGAGCTGATCGATGTCGCCGACAAACACGATGCTCGCGCCGGTGGGGATCGCGCGGGCCAGGGCATTGAGCAGATAGATGTCGATCATCGACGCCTCGTCGACCACCAGGATATCCACCGGCAGCGGATGGTCTTCGTCGTGCTGAAACCCGCCCTTGTCGAAGCTGAAATCCAAAAGCCGATGGATCGTCTTCGCCTCTCGCCCCGTCGCTTCTGAAAGCCGCTTGGCGGCGCGGCCAGTGGGTGCGGCCAGGGCGATGCTTTCGCCGGCGGTGTCGGCGAGCCGGCAGATCGCCTGCACGATGGTGGTCTTGCCGGTGCCCGGCCCACCGGTGATCACCGCCAGCGGCTGGTCGAACACCGACAGCACCGCCCGGCGCTGGGCGGCGGCGAACTGGATGCACAGATTCTGCTCCACCTCGTCGAGCCGCTCTTCGAACCCCCCGCCCTGCAGATCGAGCTGGCGGGTCGCCGAACCGACGCGGCGAAGATGGTTCGCTGCCGCCACCTCCACCCGCCAGGTCTTGCCCGGATACACCGCCGGAGCCCGCGCACCGTCGCGCTGTTCGATCACGATTTGTTCGTTGATTTGCAACTCTTCGAGCGGGTCGTCGAGCGCACCGATGTTACAGCCCAACAGCTCCCGGGCCTCCTCCTGCAGGATGGGCCGCGGCAGATAGACATGCCCGTCGGAGTGCGCCTCCTCGAGCACGTGCAGAATCCCCGCCCTCAGCCGGGCCGGTGAATCGGGCTTAATGTCGAAGTGCCGCGCGATTTCGTCGGCCGTCTGAAACCCGATGCCCCGGATCTGTTCGGCGAGCCGGTAGGGATTGCGCCGAATAAGATCGAGGGCCTCCGTGCCGAAGCGCTGGTAGATCTTCACCGCCAGCGCCGCAGACACCCCGTGGGAGCGAAGCGCCACCATCAGCCGGTGCACCAGCCGGTCGCGCTCCCAGCATTCGATAATCTGAGCGCCCCGCTTCTCGCCGATGCCCTCGACTTCGAGCACCCGTTCGGGTCTGTCGTCCAGAATTTCGAGGGTCTTCTCCCCGAAGTGGTCCACAATCCGGGAGGCCAGCGTCGGCCCGATGCCCTCCATCATGTCGCTGGCCAGGTATTTCTCGATCCCCTCACGGGTGCTGGGCAGCACGGTGCGAAGCGACTTGATGCGAAACTGCCGCCCGTAGCGCGGGTCGTCGTGCCACCGCCCCGTCACCTCCACCGACTCCCCGGGGCGCGCCGACAGGATATTGCCCACGATCGTCACCGGCAGCGATCGATCCTCCGCCTCCAGCTCACACACGGCGAACTGACCGTCGTCGCTGGCGAACCGGATCCGGGACAACACGCCGCGCAGCCGTTCGATATCCGATGTGTTCTCCTGCCTCATCAACGCTCCAGCAGGGGGGATCACAGGGGTGATCCACCCGTAGAGAATCGTCGTCAAATCAAGCCTTCGGAAGATGACACCTGCAACGACTGTTTTACTCCCGTAAGCTGATGGAACACTTTTGCACTCTCCGCGGGAGAGTCAATCACCCGCGGCATACAACCTGACACGAGACCTTTGAGATGAGTTCAGCCTGGGCGTTAATCAAAGACCGCGAACAATTGTTGTTTGTGCGCCGGGCCTTCGACGTGGGACGCGGCGGCCAGTGGTGCCCCCCCGGAGGAACGATGTGGGAAAACGAACGGCCCGCCGTCGCCTGCGTCAGAGAAGCCTACGAGGAGACGGGCCTGCGGGTAACCGTAGAGCGCAAACTGGCGGTGTTCGAGTCGGCACACTACTTTCTGTGTTCTCTGAACAGCCCCCGAGACGACCTTCGTTTACGACCCGCCGAGTGCATCGATCACGCCTGGGTCACCCCGAAGAACCTGCTCGACATCGGCACCATCATGGACCTGCGCCGCATCCTACCCATCCTCGAACTCGCCGGGTTCGAATGCCCCGATGTCCCCGACGGGTTGCCCACGGCAATCCCCGAAAAGGTGTTTTAGGCGCTTGGCGCTGGGTTCTTGGCGCTGGGCGCTGGGTTCTTGGCGCTGGGCGCTGGGCAAAACCATCTTCCCCTCGGGGGGAAGTGGCCGGAGCGCAGCGAAGGTCGATGGGGGGATCAAAAGGGTCACCGAGCCCCCAGAGCCTAGAGAACCCAGCGCCCAGAGCCTAGCGCCTAGCGCCCAGCGCCCAGCGCCCAGAGCCTAGCATTCCGCCTTGCAGTCATTGCGGTCATGCGCACAACCGCTGGCACCGGGGCCACCACCACCGCCGGACTCACGACACTCGTGAAACTCCTGCTGGCAGCGATCCTCACAGCTCGCCCCATCCTCGCTCTCAAGAGCACTGCCTCGCTCTCCCAGTTCGTCATCTGCCGACTGAACCTGAGCGCATCCAAAGGCGAACAGCATCAGCGAACAGCAACAAGCAATCAGCACGCGTTTCATGGTCATCTCCTGTGGCGAATCAAGGGATACGATGAAACCACTATATCACCTGTTGGGGCTCTCGGAGAGCAACGACATGTAAAACGGTGGTGGGAGCGCGTCCTGCCAGCCGCTCTTGCATTGCTCGCGGCTGGTACTGCCGACAGCCCGGAGGCAGTCGTGACCGTATTGGGCTCCAATTCGTTTCGGGGACCACCGGCGTCTGGACGCCGATAACATCTTGCTATCGCACCGGGTCACACGCCCCACAGCGCTGGGCCACACGTCGTTTGCCTGCCCGCGTGAAGTTGAATACTGGCACCTGTATGATGGCGCTGTGAATTCCGTAATGTATCTGTTTTTCGAATCGCCAGGACGGCGCCATGAAACCTGTCGAACCAACCATTGTATCGCGGACTGCCTTGCTGTTGTGCATCGCAACGATGGTGATGTTGGGGTGGGGATGCTCCTCGGAGACCACCGGGTATTCAGAGCCGGACGCAGGTGATGCGCAGCTTGACGCCGGCGATGGAGACGATGCCGGGCAGGAGGACGCCGGTGACCAGCAGGATGCCGACACGGGCGATCCCGACGCAGATGACCCGGACGCCGATGACGCCGACGAGCCCGACGATGACGTCAACTGCGATGACCATCCAACGCTCAGCGATCTTGAGGAGTGGAGCCCGGCCACCGATGTCATCGTCGGAAGCGACAACCCCGATCCGAGTGTGTACACCGAGGTCTTTCCTGGAGACGAGTTTCCGGGCACCTCCAACAACTTCCCCTTTTATCTGGAGAAGGGGCGATATGCGGCCATGGAGTTTACAGTCCCCGAGGATCTGGTCGATCGATCCGGGGGGTGGCGTGTCGCGCCCATGCTCCATTCTACGGTTTCGGCGGCCGGTCGGATGTTTGCGACCTTGACTCGCTGCCCCGGAGATTTCGACGTCGCGAGTTTCGATGACCCGAGGTGCGGGGACGTCGCGACCACCAGCGAAGGCTGGATTCGTACTCGCTGGACCACTGATCCTGACGAATCAGATGACCGCAAATGCTATATCGAACCGGGGGAAACCTACTACTTCAACGTGCTGTACACCTATCCCGGCGCCGACCCGAAGGACTTTCCCCCGGAGCAGAGCGACTGTGGCGACCTGCCGAATTGCGGGCATCACCTTCAGCGGGGATTATAGCCGTTCCCATCCGCCTCCACCGGCCAACCAGCGCCCAGCACCCAGTGCCCAGCGCCCAGCGCCACCAACCAATAACCAATAACCAATAACCAACGACCACCCAAAGGTTGAATAACCGGTGGTGGTGTGCCGTCTCCTCAGTTGCAACCGTGCCCCTTGCACAAGGAGCGAACGATGAAACGGCTACTGATCATCTTACTCGGCGCATCCCTGGTGGTTTCGATGGGCTGTGTTCAGGTGCGTGTCATCGACGATGACGGGATTCTCTCCGACCGCGGCGACGAGCTTGAACGCGACCGGGACCGGGAGCGATCTGAGCGCGATCGGCAGCGGCGTGGGCCGCGCAGCGAGCGGGGTGACCGCCGTGCCGAGGCGCCGCGATGCAAGGACCGGTGCATGGATGAGTTTCACCAGTGTCGTGAGACCGGCGGGGCGCCGGGGCCCGGCAACAGCGGTTGTGCTCACCGCAAAAACGACTGCAAATCGTGGTGCAATGCCACGACGTTGGATCTGTCGTCGAATGTGTCGGCCGTGGTGGCTGTGGAGTGATGTGAGGCACGGGGGTGATGCGAGCTCCGAAGGTCATTCCACCTCCGATCCCCGAACTCCCTGCGGCCAGAGGCCTACGGTCGGTCGGGGCTACGATCGGGCGGACGAACCTCCGACGGTCAACCAACAACCAATAACCAACAACCAATAAGGGTTCCACCACCGCCGTCCGATGGGCCAAGGCGCCATCGCTGCG
>SKMT01000354.1 GCA_007120915.1 Myxococcales bacterium
ATGTTCGACACCGGCGCCTTCGTCGACACCATGGAGGTGTCCACCACCTGGGACAACGTGATCAATCTGTACAACAACGTGCGCCGGGCGATGAAACCTCACGTGTTCGTGATGGCCCACTTCAGCCACGTCTACCCCGAGGGCAGCTCCATCTACTTCACCTTCGCCGGGTTCGGCGCCGACGTCGACGCCTGCCTTCAGCGCTATCAGGCCGCCTGGACCGCCGGGCTCGATGCCGTCGCCGACAGCGGCGCTTCCATCGCCCACCACCACGGCGTCGGCCAGTCCAAAGCCCCCTGGACCGAGCGCGACCACCCCGGGGGAGCGAAGCTGTTCGAGAAGCTCAAAGATCGCTACGACCCGCAGCGCATTCTCAACCCCGGCAAGGTCTATCCCACGCCAGGACAACCCTGATGCAGACCGAATTTTTCAGACAACGCCACCTCACCCAACCTGTCCAGCAATTACGCCCGGCGTCCGTCGAAGAGCTCACGGAGACGATCTCCGCACTCGAAGCCGACGGGCGCACCTGGCGGCTTATCGGTGACGGCCAACACGCCACGGACCTGCCCGGCGGCGACTACACCGCCGTACGCACCGACGAGCTCGACGCCATCCTCGATGTCGACGCCACAAGCGGCACCGTACAGGTGGAGGCCGGGATTCGTTGGAGCGAGTTGGCTGCGGCACTCGGCGAAGAGGGGTTTTCGCTGCAGCGCTACGGGCTACACCCCGCAAGCGCCACCGTCGGGGGGCTGCTCGCCAGGCACCGGCCGGCCCCAACCCTGTTGCGCGGCGGTGATCTTCTCGACGGCTGTATCGCCGTGGGCGCATTTCACCCCGAAAGCGGCGACTACCGCTATATCACAGCGCCCCGCAAAGCCAGCGGGCCCGACCTGAGACACCTGTTCGTCGGCGCCGGCCACAGCGACGGGGTGATCGTCGACGCCACCCTGGTGGTCTGGCGGCCCACCAACGCCCGCCTGATCCGCTACGACGACGTCAGCCCCGCCGACGCCGCCGGGGCGGTGGAGACGATGTTCGCCGCCTCCATAACCCCCGCATGGGTGCACTACGGCTGGAAAAGCCGAACGCTGCAGTTCGAGATCGCCGCCCCGGGCCAACTGCTTCGCGCCCGCGTCGAATGGCTAAAAAATCGGCTCGGCGCCCCCGATGACATAGGCGACCGCGAGGATGCCCGAACCCGCAAACAGTGGCTTCAGGCGCGCCACCCTCACCGCCGAAGCCACCCCGATGCCGACAAGATGCGCATCTTCTGGGTCGCTCTTTCTGCGCTGGGAGACGACCCCACCGAACTGTTCGGCGACGGCGTCGAAGACGTGGAGATCCCGATGTTCACGCCCCGCCGCGCCACCGCCTTCGTCACCTACAAGCAACCGGAGATGGTCGACGAACGCGCCGACGCAGTGCCCCAAGAAGCGTTATGGGCGACGCACCAATTGACCAATTGACCAATGGAGCCACCATGAAATTCGGCGCAGACATCGACCGGATGACCGCCTACTGCACCTATTGTCCGAAGATGTGCAGATTCTCCTGTCCCACCGCCGACGCCGAAAGCCGTGAGACCGCCACTCCCTGGGGGATGATGCGGCTGCTGGAGCTGGCCAAGGACAACTCCGTGGCTCTGGACCACGAAGTCGCCGATGCGTTCTACCACTGCACCGGCTGCCGGCGCTGTCAGACGTACTGCGAGCATGACAACGACGTCCCCCGCGCGTTGTGGAAAGCCCGCCGCTGGAGTGTGGACTCCGGGTTTTTGCCCGAAGCCTACCTGGACCTGCAACAGCGTTTCGACGAATCGGGCACCCCCTATGGCAAACCGGAACGGCGCATCGACGACACCGTCTTCGACGAGCAAGCTAAGATAGCCTTCTGGCCCGACTGCTCCACCGTCGCCAACCACCCCGACCTGGTCGAATCGGTGGGCCGGCTTCTGAACCGTCTGCTGGGCTCAAAGGTCCAACTGGTGCGCTCCGAGGAGTTTAACCACCCCACCTGCTGCGGGTTTCCGCTGACCGGCGCCGGCATCAAAACCCCGGAATCATGCCGCGACGATCTGTGGCCCGACCTCGACGGTATCGACACGGTTTACACCGACTGTCCCGGCCTTGCCGCCTGGCATCACGACGCGTCGAGCTGGCCGATCGCCGAACGCAACACCGACCCCGAGTTCGGCCACATCTTCGAGCTGATCGCCGACAAATGCCGCACCGTCCCTCCCGAGAAAACCCTTCAGTTGGACGACCGGCTTCTGCACGAAAGCTGCTACGTCACCCGCCAGATCGACGGCTCCGACGCCGTGGGCACCATCCTGGCTGCCATCCAACAAAACCCACCACAGCAGATGGCCTACACCGGCGACGACAGCCAGTGCTGCGGCGGCCGATGTCACTACCAGGTTCTCGAACCGGAAGCGTCCGAACACGCCGCCGAAAAGGTACTCGACGCGCTGGACCGAAAACCGGCGGCCGACACCATGGTCACCACCTCCTCGATGTGCCGGGATGCCATGGCCGACGCCGGCGGCGACGAGCAGGTCACCAACCTGCTGCAGCTCATCTGCGAAGCCTACGGGGTTTAACACATCCTCCCCCGACGGGAACCGGCGGGGGAGGTGGCCCGAAGGCAAAGCCTGAGGGTCGGTGGGGGCCTGTTACATCCTCCCCCGACGGGAACCGGCGGGGGAGGTGGCCGCGAAGCGGTCGGAGGGGGCCTGTTACATCCTCCCCCGACGGGAACCGGCGGG
>SKMT01000098.1 GCA_007120915.1 Myxococcales bacterium
CTCCCCCCGCTGACCACCCTGGAGAACATGGGCCGGCTCGCCACGTTGTGCGGGATTGTCCTTCTGGGCGTCGGGCTTGGCACAGGCCACTTTTTGGCCGTCTATATTCTGGATGATTTCGAGTTTCTCGACCCCAAGATTGTCATCACTTATGTGGCCTGGACTGCCTACGCGGCGGGCTATTTTGTGGTCAAACTAAAGGCACTCTCCGGCATCCGGATGGCCTACCTGTCCTTGATCGGTTATCTGGCGCTGATCGGAGCGATGGTAGTGGTCAACACATTTTTGCCGACGTTCCACTCCTTTCAGTGATGGAACCGTCGAATCCAGCCTCCAATGCGGTATCAGTTGGCATGACCGAGCAGAAACAACTCACGGCGATTTCCTTCAGCCACCAGAACACGGGGCTGGACGAACGCGACGCTCTGTCGTTTGACGGCGACGACAAGCGCCGTTTCGTCGCGCTTTGCCGCCAGAACTTCGCCTGTGAAGCCGCCGTACTCGCCACCTGCAACCGCACCGAGTTCTATCTGTACGGCCCCACCGACCAAGTCTGGGACAAACTCAAACCGATTGTCGCCGAGGTGCGCGGGCTCGATGCCGACGAGATCCCCGAACCGGCGATCTTCGAAGACGAAGACGCAGCCCGACATCTGTTCCGCGTCGCATCGTCGCTCGAATCGGTCGCCCTCGGCGAAAACGAAATTTTGGGCCAGGTCAAAGAGGTGCACGAACATCTTGTCGACGCCGACGACAGCTTCCCTGTGCTCGACCAGCTCTTCCAGTACGCCATCCAGGTTGGAAAACAGGTACGGACCGACACCTCGCTGTGTGAAGGCGCGCTCTCCATCAGTTCGGCCGCCGTCGACCTGGCCACCAAGATCTTTGGCGACTTCTCGTCGTGCACCGTCATGGTCGTCGGCGCCGGTGAAACCGCCGAAACCGCGGCGATGCACTTTCAGTCCTCCGGCGCCGAAGAATTTCTGGTGCTCAACCGCAGCGAGGACCGAGGCCGAAAGCTCGCCTCCCGCTTCGACGGCACCTACCGGCCTCTCGACGAGCTGGCCGACTCCTGCATCGAAGCCGACGTCGCCGTCTTCGCCACGGGCGCCCAGGATCACCTGCTCACTCGCGACCAGGCCCGCAAAGCGTTGAAGGCGCGCCGTCATCAGCCGATCTTTCTGATCGATATCTCCAACCCCCGCAACGTCGACCCCGCTATCGCAAAGCTCGACAGCGCCTTTCTGTACAACATGGACGACCTCCAGAAGGTCGTCGAAGACAACCTGGCGTCCCGCAAAAGCGAAATCCCCGCCGCCTGCGAGATCATCGACCACAAAGTCGATCAGTGGGATAGCTGGCAGCAGTCGCTGCAGGTCACGCCCACCATCGCTTCGCTCGCCCAGTTCTTCGAACAGGTGCGCACCGAAGAGATCAAGCGCCACAACGGCATCTCCGAAGAAAAGCGCCAGATGCTCGACGAGTTCTCCCGGGGGCTCGTCAAGAAGCTGCTGCACAACCCGATCATGTATCTGCGCAGCTCCGTCGACGACAACACCCTCAGCACCGAGCAGCTCAAACTGGTGCGTTCGCTCTACGACCTCGACTCCACCCACGAAGAGAGAGACAGTGACGAAACTTAGACTCGGCTCGCGCAAATCGAGCCTGGCGATGTGGCAGAGCCGCCGCATCTCCCAACTGTTGCGCGAAGCCCACAGCGACATCGACGTTGAAATCGTCGGCATGGACACCACCGGCGACAAACGCCGCGACGAACCGCTGCCCGAAATCGGCGGCAAGGGTCTGTTCACCGTCGAGTTGGAACGAGCGCTTCTGGACGACGACATCGACCTTGCGGTGCACTCGCTCAAAGATCTGCCCTCCGAGCTGCCCGACGGGCTCCACTACGCCGGCAGCCCACAGCGCGGCCCGGCGACCGACGCCTTCATCTCCACCCGCTGGGACTCCTTCGACGAGCTGCCCGACGGTGCTGCCATCGCCACCGGCAGCCAGCGGCGCCGCTCCCAGCTTCTGCACCGCCGCCCTGACCTGAGGATGGTCAACCTGCGCGGCAACATCGGCACCCGTCTCGACAAGCTCGAAGACCACGGCTACGACGGCATCATCATGGCCACCGTGGCGCTGCATCGGCTCAACATGTCCGACCGCATCACCGTCGAGCTTCCACCGCACACGCACGTACCCGCCGTCGGCCAGGGCGCCATCGGCATCGAAACCCGCATTGGCCGCGACGACGTCGACGAGCTGCTCGCTCCGATACTCGACGACACCACCTGCGCCGCCGTCAACGCCGAACGCAGCTTCATGGCCCGACTCGAAGGGGGTTGTTCCGTCGCGCTGGGCGGTTACTGTCGGCGAACCGACGATGAGTGGACCTTTTCGGGCTGGGCTTCTTCCACCGATGGCAGCCGCGTGCTGCACGAACACAAAACGGGCGACGACCCGATGAAACTGGCCGACGAGATGGCCGAAGAGTTCATCGACCGCGGCGCCCGCGACATTCTGCGAGGATAATGAGCCATCGGATTCGAATTCTGGACACCGGGACCACCGCCGCCGACGCAAACCCCGACGCAGCGACGGTCTACCACCAGCCGGCGCTGGTCCGCCGCACCCTCCCCTTCGATCTTCCGGCGGTGCTCGACGACCGGCCCTGCCACGTCGTCTTCTACAGCCGCTTCGCCGTGCGAACTGTCGCCTACCGGCTCAAAGACTCCGAACAACACCGCCTGTGGGCCGTCGGCC
>SKMT01000140.1 GCA_007120915.1 Myxococcales bacterium
TCATCGGTGGGCGCCAGAGCGTCGAGGATCCGGGTGTAGGTTGCCGAATCCTCGTGGCGCAGAATCGATCCGTAAGCGAGCGCAGCGCCGAGCCCGCCGATGCCGATCTGGACGGTGCCGCCGTCGCGAAGAAGGGAGGCGGCCTGCAGCCCGATGGCGTACTCCTGATTCGAGATCGGCATGTTCGGCAGCGAGAACAACGGGTGGTCCGTCGTCTCGTCGTCGACGACCAGGTCGAAGGTCTCTTCGTCGACGACGCCGGTTTTTCCCAGCCGGGGCAGCCGGCGGTTGACCTGAGCGGCCAGAAGGGGTCGGTCTTCGGGGGCGTAGTTGCGAAGATACGGCAGAAGTTCCACCGAGATGTCGGTGTTGCAACTGAGATCCCAGCCCTCATCGGCGGGGGCGACCATCTGGCCGATCAGATCGAGGTCGGCGTCGCGCATCATGCGCAGCCCGTCGGTGAAGTTGACGTTGCGGTGGTTGCGTTGTGCCGATGGCACCGACAGGACAGTGCCGGGGGCGTGGAAAAACTCCTGGACCGATACCGATTCCGGCAGTTTACCGCGGGCTCGAAGCGTGACGTAGTCGAGCTGTGGGACGTCGGCGTAGACCCGGTCGAGGATCGGCTCCATCAGCCGCTTCTGCAGCTCGGAGCTTCCCGGCGGTGGAGTGGTCAGGCTGAGGGCGGTGATGATGTCGAGCCGGTCGAGCTGGCCGTCGACGGCGCGGTCGATCAGCTCGTTGGCGATGTGGTTGGGCTTGCCCAGCCCCAGGGGAAAGGCGACGGTCAGCTCGCGGCCACGTTGTTCGATGACCGTGTCGATCAGGTGCTCAACATTCTCACATCGGTGGGGGGCCATCTCATCTCCGGGGGCTGGGCGGTTGTCGGGTTAGCGGACCCACTCTCTGGCTTGTTGCTTCTCGTCGGGGCCGAAGAATCGAGCCTCGCCGCTTGTGATCGCTTCGCCGAGTTTGGTGGCCAGCTCGTGCCAGCGCTGTTGGCCGACGACGGCGTAGCGGTCGACGTCGCTGACGTACTCCGGGGTCAGCTTCAGATCCTTGAGTACGGCGCTGGGCTCCATGCCCTCCAGGTCGGTGACGTCGGTGTACATGCAGACGTTGTCGTGAGTGCTGATTGCAGCGCGCAGATCGTCGTGGACCCTCTCGACATCTTCGTTGGTCATCTTACCGTGAAGTTCATAGGCGAGGACGTTCGGTTCGCCAAGGTCGATGCGTTCGATCATGGTGTTATCTCCGGTTTGGAGTTCGGTTGTCGGCGGTTGGCCGAAAGGTATGCATCGAGGGGCGAGGGCCAAATGGTCGTGTGTCGTGGGTCTTGGGTCGTGAGGTGAACCGGAGGAGATGCGTTCGCCGGAGCGTAGCCCCGACCGACCGTAGGCCCACGGCCGGAGGGAGTTCGGGGTTCGGAGGTGCGCGACAACACCGGATTGTCGCGATCATCGTGGGTTCTACCGCCCCATCCAGGCCCACCAGTCGGGGGCGGTGGTGTGGCCGTACCAGAAGATCGCCGACAGAACGAAGAGCAGAATCGCGGAGCGAATCAGGGCGGGGCGACCAAGCCCCTGTCGGCCCTTCATCCAGTAGGTGTACAGCGCCCACAGGGCGATGCCGGCGCCGACGAGTACGCCGAAGCGCAACGCCGACTCGGCGCCGTGGGAGATGCCGCGGATGGTGGTGGAGGCCATCCCGACGTTGATCAGCCAGGCGGTCAGCCCGGTGGAGATGATGGCGGTGAAGTGTCGCATCGACGGGGGATCGCCGTCGGCGAACAGCGCCAGTACGGCGGCGACCATGGGGCCGGTCAAGATGGCGGCGAAGGGGATCAGCCAGGGCGAAAAGGCCGCCGATTCCGGCGCCGGTTCGCGGTAGGTGGTGTCGGGGTGGGCGCTCTCGTCGAGCAGTGCGGGATCGACCCCGCGGATCGAGGAGGCTTCGCCCCACTGGCGCTCGACTTCGTGGGCGTAGACGTCTTCGCCGGGGTTGTCACAGTTGGAAGTGGAATCGTCGGACTTTGACACGTGCACCCCTGGGTTCGGTGCTGGAAAATGTTGGCAATCGCACTGCCCGACCGGTCGGCGCGAGACTGTATCATGGAGATGGTCATTGGTGAATCAGCCCGCCTGCGTACGACCGGGGCAGGTGTGCTACCAGTCGAGGATGAACCGAGGGCCGGAGACCCCGATGTGCCAGCCGGAAAACTGGTCGAACTGCTCATCCAGTCGGGCGAGTTCGCCGGCTATCCCGAGGCGAATACCCCACCCGCCTTCGCCGAGTGACCATCGATAGGAGGCGCCGACAGAGAGCTGAGGGCCGCTGCCGCTGCTGCCGTGAGGACAGCGCTCACCGTCGGGGCAGCCCATGGTCATGCGACCGATGTAGAGGCCGGTGGCCCAGATCAGGCCGTTTCGGTCCCAGCCCGCAGGGGCGTAGGAACCGATCATCCCCACCCGGCCCATGAGAAGGGGAAATCCTATCTCGAAGAATGCGCCGAATCCCATCCGGTCGGTGGGACGCCATTTTATGCCGAACCCCGACAGAACCCCACCGCCGGCACCGCCGGATTCGGTGGTGGGAAGTCTCCACATCAACTGGGCCAATCCGACAGCGGGGTAGAGAATGGCCAGCCGGTCGTAGCCGCGATATTCCGGTTCGGGTTCCGATTGGTGGTAGCGCGGTTCGTCGTCGTATTGTTCGGTGGTGATCTCGGTTTCGGCTCCCCACAACGGGAGGGGGGCGGAGA
>SKMT01000131.1 GCA_007120915.1 Myxococcales bacterium
ACCACCTAACACCCACCACCTAACACCCACCACCTAACACCCACCACCTAACACCCACCACCTAACACCCACCACCGTACAGGCTAATGCAGCTCCCAGAAGTCCCCGCTCCCACCGGTGTTGTACCGGGTGCGAAAGCAGCCCTGCGCCTGTCCCGTCGACTCGTCCTGGTGGGTGTGCAGATTGGCGCCGGTTTCGATGTCGAAGTGGCCTCGAAACCGCGCCGGAGTTCGTCCGTCAAACCCCTGGAAGGTCACCGTGCCGCCGGTGGCGACGTAGACGAACTCGTCGTCATCGCCGAGCCCGTCGCCGGTGGCGTCGTAGCCGATGTGCACGCAGATGCGCTCGTCGTTAACCGAGCAGTCCAGGTGATCCACGGACATCAGGTCTTCGCCGCCCGGGGGCAACTCCGAACCATCGGTGACCTGCAGCACCAGCGGGTCGTCGCGATCGAGCTCCGAGAGCGTCTCGTACAGCCGTCCGTCGTAGTCCGGGTCGGCCATGCGAATGCGAAGTGGCTGATTCTCACTGGTCCCCGGAGGCGACGCCTCGCCGAGCCGCATCCGTATCTGGTTGGGCGTAACTCGGCCCGGTGTATCACCGTCGTTGGACAGGTCGAACGACGCCGTGGAGTCCTCCCCGCTTGCCGAACCTTGTACGTAGGCGCTCAGCTCTTCTTCTTCGCACACACTGAATGGATCGATCTCTTCGGGCTCCTCGCCACAGCCGGCGGCGACCATCAAGAATCCCCCTAACACACAGATCAGCAACAACAGACGATTCATCACAGCCTCCGAAGGGGGCCCTCAGGCAGGGGTTGGTCAACGCGAAGATTGTCGATCAGCCGGGCGTCGCCAAGAAATACCGCCGTGGCGATGACGGCTCCATCTTCTCCCACCGGCACCGCTTCGTCCAGCCGCTGAAGCGTGACGGGGTGCACACATTCCAGATAGTCGATCTCCGTGTGAGGCTGCCCCTCGATGCGCTCCCGCGCCACATCGAGCAACTCGGCGACACTTTGGTCGGGATTTTGCTGATAGGCACGCTGGGCGGCGACTAGCCCTTCTGCCAGGCTGGTCGCCTGGCACCGCTGCTGATCATCCAGGTAGCGGTTGCGGCTGGAAGTAGCCAACCCGTCGTCTTCGCGCACCGTATCGACCCCGATGATCTCGATGTCGAAGTTCAGATCGCACACCAGCTTCCGGATCACCGCAAGCTGTTGGTAGTCCTTGCGCCCGAACACCGCCACGTCGGGGTCGACCACATTGAACAGTTTGGTCACGATGGTGGCCACCCCGCGGAAGTGTCCCGGCCGACGCGCACCACACAGCCCGTCGGTCAGCCCCTTGACCTCCACCCAACTACAGTGGTTGTCGGCGTAGATGTGGTCGCGCTCGGGGGTGAACAGAATCTCGCAGCCCACATCGCGGCATTTGGCGGCATCGCCCTCCAGATCCCGGGGATAGTCCTCCAGATCTTCGCCGGGGCCAAACTGCGTGGGGTTGACGAAGACACTGACAATGAGGTGATCGCACTCGTCGAGAGCGCGGCGCATCAGCGCCAGATGCCCCTTGTGCAAAAACCCCAGCGTTGGCACGAAGCCGACGGTCCCCTCCAGTCTGCCGCGTACGCGGCGCAGTTGATCGATCGTCTCTACGCGTTGCAAAACCGACCTCAGTAGGTGTGTTCGTCATCGGGGAAACTGCGCGCTCGCACCTCGTCGCCGTAGGCGTTCAACGCACCGACGATGGTCTCTTCCAGGTGTGCGAAGCGTTTGACGAAGCGGGGCTTAAAGTCCTCGTTCATCCCCAGCAGGTCCTGGATAACCAGCACCTGACCGCTGGTGGCGGCGCCGGCGCCGATGCCGATGGTCGGGATCGACAGCGCGTCGGTGACCCGTTCGGCAAGATCGGCGGGCACCATCTCCAGCACCAGCATGTAGGCGCCGGCGTCCTCAAGCGCCCGGGCGTCCTCGATCAACTCGTCGGCCGCCTCCTCTTCGCGCCCCTGCACCCGGTAACCGCCGAAGGCGTGCACCGACTGTGGGGTCAGCCCCAGATGACCGACCACGGGGATGCCGGCGGTGGTCATCCTATCGACGAGCCCCGCGACCGCGCGCCCACCCTCGAGTTTGACCGCCTGGGCCTGACCCTCTTTGAGAAGCCTGCCGGCGTTTCGCATCCCCTCATCTTCGCCGGCCTGGTAGCTCATAAACGGCAGATCGGCGACCACGTGCGCCGTCTGGCTGCCCCTCATCACCGCCCGGGTGTGATAGACGATGTCATCCACCGTCACCGGCACCGTGGTGTCCTGGCCCTGAATGACATTGCCCAGACTGTCGCCCACCAGAATCACGTCCAACCCCGCCTTCTCGACGAGCCGGGCGAACGTAAAATCGTAGGCTGTCACCATCGTAATCGGCGTCCCATCGCGGTACAGCCGGTGAATATCCCGAATCGTGTTGCGTTGACTCATAACTGCTCGGAGACTGCATAAGTTGCGAAAAATGCCGAGGCGCCGCCATCCTACGCCTCCCCGCCCACAGGTGCAACCGCGTCCCCTTGTCTCGGTCTCGGTCTCGGGCTCGGGCTCGGGCTCGGGCTCGGACTCGGACTCGGACTCGGGCTCGGGCTCGGGCTCGGACTCGGGCTCGGACTCGAACTCGGGCTCGGGCTCGGGCTCGGGCTCGGGCTCGAAATCGAGGTCGAGGTCGAGAACGAGAACGAGAACGACATCGAACTCGAGAACGA
>SKMT01000605.1 GCA_007120915.1 Myxococcales bacterium
GCTGCTCCCTACTTTACCGAAAAAATCCGCCGCTCCATCGTCGACGAGTACGGCGAGACCACCCTGTTTGAGGGAGGGCTTCGCATCCACACCACCCTCGATCTGGAGCAGCAAGAGGCGGCGGAGCGAGCCGCGCGCGAAGGACTTCGCGCCTACGATGACCGCCAGAATTTCTTTTCGCCCGTCGACTCCGTGCCACCGGAACAGATCGAGGATTTCGCCGCCGATCAGGCCGACGAAATCGGCTCGGTGTTGGAACCGACGGAAGTATACGAAGCGGTGGTCACCGACGTCGACGCCGACGATGAGCACGTCGCCGTGAAGGTCGGAGACTTCAACGCCCGGCTCGCGCTTCAACCCCGAAGCCGCATACTCGGCGGCGGCTCCGATGAGATGACCGTCGACGAAGCCTTCTCTGCCGGTGACGTACTGCGGGTGCAACCCACCGGCACGGTCACCGAAGAGAGTGAACAGCCCGGCGAGGTGCGCTTTGAATCCAGCGCCGAAGCCGCCCTGGTCTCCATGGACCCTCACACCCGTGAGATCACAGCGCTGGTGGGTGGCTATGACTTCGAGACCAACGAGTACAACCACGCCGTGCAGGCATCGCGCCAGACCGGCTCCTCGTTCAAAACCATCGTCTACGCCGGAGCGCTCGAACAGAGGCTGCTGACTCCGGCGTCGATCTACCTGGACAGCCCCACTGTGTTTCAGATGCCTGACGGTGATGACTGGTCGCCGCGAAACGCCGACGGTGAGTGGCGCGGTTCCGTCACCGTGCGCGAGGGGCTGGCGGCGAGCCGCAACGTCGTCGCCGTTCGCGTGCTCGATGACCTCGGCATCGACGAGGCCATCGAATTCGCCGAACGCATCGGCGTGAACAGCGATATGGTCGAAAACCACACCATGGTCATGGGCTCCGGGGAGATGCCTCCTCTCGAGTTGACCAACGTGTATGCGACGTTTGCCGCCGAAGGCCAACTCGCCGACCCCCGGGTGCTCGATCGCGTCGAGTCTGCCCGAGGGGACCGCCAGCGCTACCAGACACACTCCGAGCCCGTGCTGGCCCCGGAGGTCGCCTTTCTGACCACCTCGCTGCTCGAAAGCGCCGTCAGCGGCTACATCACCACCGACGGGGATTACCGCGGCGGCACCGGCCATCGCGTCACCGACGTCGGCCATCCCATCGCCGGCAAGACAGGAACCACCAACGACACCCGCGACGCCTGGTTCGTCGGCTACACCCCCGACATGGTCACCGGGGTGTGGGTCGGGTTCAGCGACAACCGATCGCTGGGCAATGGCGAGTACGGCGGCCGCGCTGCCGCTCCGATCTTCCGAGATTTCAAAAAGCGCGTGCTCGAAGACCGCGACGAGCCCAAAGAGTTCGAGAAACCCCCCACCGGCGTAACCACCGCCAACGTCGACCCCGCCACCGGCAAGCTGTCGCGCGGAGGCGGAATCGAAGAATTCTTCCTGGTCGGCACCGCCCCCACCGAGTACGCCCCGGAAGACGACGAGGACACCGGAGAGTCCTTCTTCCTGGACCAGTTTCAGTAAACAACGGAAGCCAGCCAGGCGAACCCGCCCATCATCTCCATCGCCGCCACGATCAGTACGGCGATGAGCAGCCGCCGAATCCACACCGGTGCATTCGGCGACGTCATCGCAAATCGAGCTCCCGCCCAGGCACCAAATGCCTGGCCCACTCCCACCAGAAGCCCCAGCCACCAGTGTACCTGGTCGAAGGCCACGAAGATCGCCAACGCTCCCACCGTGTAGATCAGCACTACCACCATCTTGATCGCCGTCGCCTCGATGACCTCCTTGCCCGCCGCCAACACCAGCGCCGCCAACAGCAAAATCCCCACCCCTGCCTGCAAGAACCCACCCCAGGCGCCCACCAGCACGAAGATCACCACCTTGCCCACCGTCGGGCGGCCTTGCTGTTCGATATTCTTCTTTCGCAACCAGGCTTTCGGCTTGAACACCACCACCGCCAGGGTGGCCCACAACACGGCGATGATGATCCACTCCAGCGCCTCCGGATCGGTCAGCGCTGCTCCGATGGCCCCGCCGATGGCTCCCACCGTCGACGCTACAAGCATCCACCCCATCTGATCGGGGCGCTCTTGCCCATGGGCCTTCATCGTAAACAGCCCGACCACCGTCTGGATCAACACCCCAATCCGGTTGGTCCCGTTGGCCACATTCGCCGGCAGCCCCATCGCCATCAGCGCCCACAACGCCACCAGTGACCCGCTGCCAGCAAGGGTATTGATCACCCCTGCGAGCGCACCGGCGAACACGGCCAGAGCGTATATTTCGGGGCCAAACTCCACGTTGTCGACCTCGTTGTTCGGTTCCCGTCCTCTTACCCCGTGACTAATTTTTTTGCATCCCCTCCAGCTTCCCCTACAACCGATGGTGCGTCTGCACGGTGGCCCTGCACCAGGCCGACGCACAATGTTGCTTCATGAGCCACGGACGGCAAACGGAGCCTGCCATGCGAAAAGTCACCTGTCGGTTTGCGAGTCACACCTCGTTTCTACGCCACTACCATCCCAACGGCGATTCCGGCCGGTGCGGGATCTCCTTTATCGGCGAGCCCGGGCTCGGCGACGGGGAGATCCTTCGCATGGTACTTATCATCGAACAAACCGGTGAACGTCATACCCTGCACATGCGCATCTGCGACCGCCGCCCCACCCTGGAGGGGCCAGACGACGGCATCTACTGGCGCTA